>NZ_JAQMYQ010000028.1:0-76819 GCF_028369275.1 Mitsuaria sp. RG | reverse complement strand
ACCATTCCTCCGCCAAACCGTAAACCGCCAAGGCCAGTCTGAAACTCCCGCATCCTATCTGGGAGACAGGCAATGGCACATGATCACGCAGGTGTGTACCAACCCAACGCCAAGGCTCGCAAGCAACAGGAAAAGGATCAGCGCCGCATGGAGTTCCGTCGCGCGATCGAAAGCTACTGCGACCAGCGCCAGCTGCTGCGCGAACTGGCCGACTACCCCGACCTGCAGGACATCACGGTGTGGCAGGTATCGGCGGCAACTTCCCCGAGAAACGCTCAACAAGCCCACTGATTTGCGCACGTTCGCCGCGGATGAACGCCTGGAACGCCAAGGCGACCGGCGACTGGCGCTTGCTTTTGGATTGCACCAGGCACCAGCTGCGGTACAGCGGCAACTCCTCCACCGGCAGTTCCCTGAGCACGCCGGTGGCCAGCTCCAAATTGACTGCGTGGCGGGTCAGCAGGGCGATGCCCAGGCCGGCCACCACGCATTCGCGCTGGGCATCGGTTGAGGCTACCTCGAGGGTCTGGGTGAAGTGCACGCGCTTGTCCTTGAAGAACTCCTCGCAGGCCTTGCGCGTGCCCGAGCCCTGCTCGCGAACCAGCAGGGTATGAGGTTCGAGGTCCTGCAGGCGCAGTTGCTCCAGCTTGCACAGCGGGTGGTCCGGCGGTGCCACGGCGATGATCGGGTTGTTGAGGAAGGGCAGGAATTCCAGACCCATGTCCTGGGGCACCATGGACATGATGGTCAGGTCGTCGCGGTTGTCCGAAAGGCGCCGGATCGCCTGGGCCCGGTTGACCACCGTGAGGGTGAGGTTGACCTCCGGGTGGCGCTGCTTGAAGGCGGCGAACAGGTGTGGCACGAAGTACTTGGCGCTGGACTCGATCGCCAGTTTCAGCTGCCCCTGCAATGAGCCCTGCAGGTCCGACAGCTGCATGTCGAGGTTCTCCAGGCGCCCGAAGATATCCCGGCTGGCGCGTTGCAGCGCCTCGGCCGCCTCGGTCAGGTAGAGCTTCTTGCCGACGTACTCGAACAGCGGCTGGCCGACCAGCTCCTCGAGTTGGCGGATCTGTAGACTAACGGCGGGTTGCGTCAGCGCCATCTCCTCGGCCGCCCGGCTGTAGGAGCGCAGATCACACACCTCGTTGAACACCTGCAGTTGACGTAAAGTCATACGCATCAAGGACTTACGCATTTTTTCCGGGGCTCCGGCAAAACCTTGTTACCTCACTATAAGCTTTTGCTAATACTGCCCCTAACAAATATTGATTTTTGTTTATCGATCTTCAGCGCTAGGGTGAATATGCGACTGGCCAGCGACGTCTGGTCACGCGCCGACCGGTAAAACCGGATCGTCTGTTCCTACGGCTTTGGGAAGACTCCAGTGATAACAAAAATCCTGATCGCCAACCGGGGTGAGATCGCAGTTCGGATCGTGCGTGCCTGCGCCGAGATGGGCATTCGCTCCGTCGCGATCTATGCCGACGCCGACCGTCACGCCCTGCACGTCAAGCGCGCCGACGAGGCCTACAGCATCGGTGCCGAGCCCCTGGCCGGCTACCTGAACCCGCGCAAGCTGGTGAACCTTGCTGTCGAGACCGGCTGCGATGCCCTGCATCCAGGCTACGGTTTCCTGTCGGAAAACGCCGAACTGGCAGAAATCTGCGCCGAACGTGGAATCAAGTTCATCGGCCCGTCCGCTGATGTCATTCGCCGCATGGGCGACAAGACCGAAGCGCGCCGCACCATGATCGCGGCCGGTGTCCCGGTCACCCCCGGCACCGAAGGCAACGTCGCCGATATCCATGAAGCCCTGCGCGAGGGTGACCGCATCGGTTACCCGGTGATGCTCAAGGCCACCTCCGGTGGCGGCGGGCGTGGCATCCGCCGCTGCAACAGCCGTGAAGAGCTGGAGCAGAACTTCCCCCGTGTCATCTCCGAGGCCACCAAGGCCTTCGGCTCGGCGGAAGTGTTCCTGGAAAAATGCATCGTCAACCCCAAGCACATCGAGGCGCAGATCCTCGGTGACAGCTTCGGCAACGTGGTGCACCTGTTCGAGCGCGATTGCTCGATCCAGCGCCGCAACCAGAAGCTCATCGAGATTGCTCCGAGCCCGCAGCTCACCCCCGAGCAGCGCGCCTATATCGGCGACCTGGCGGTGCGCGCAGCCAAGGCGGTGGACTACGAGAACGCCGGTACCGTGGAGTTCCTGCTCGCCGATGGCGAGGTGTACTTCATGGAAATGAACACGCGGGTGCAGGTGGAACACACCATCACCGAGGAAATCACCGGCATCGACATCGTCCGCGAGCAGATTCGCATCGCCTCCGGCCTGCCGCTGTCGATCAAGCAGGAAGACATCCAGCACCGCGGCTTCGCGTTGCAGTTCCGCATCAACGCCGAAGATCCGAAGAACAACTTCCTGCCCAGCTTCGGCAAGATCACCCGCTACTACGCTCCCGGCGGCCCCGGCGTGCGCACTGACACGGCGATCTATACCGGCTACACCATCCCGCCGTTCTACGACTCCATGTGCCTGAAACTGGTGGTCTGGGCACTGACCTGGGAAGAAGCCATGGACCGCGGCCTGCGAGCCCTGGACGACATGCGCGTGCAGGGGGTGAAGACCACCGCCGCGTATTACCAGGAAATCCTGCGCAACCCGGAATTCCGCAGCGGGCAGTTCAACACCAGCTTCGTCGAAAGCCACCCTGAACTGACCAACTACTCGATCAAGCGCAAACCCGAAGAGCTGGCCCTGGCCATCGCCGCCGCCATCGCCGCGCACGCAGGCCTGTGAGGAACCGAACAATGTCCAAGAAAATCTTTGTTACCGACACGATCCTGCGCGACGCCCACCAGTCCCTGCTGGCTACCCGCATGCGCACCGAAGACATGCTGCCGATCTGCGACAAGCTCGACAAGGTCGGCTACTGGTCGCTGGAAGTCTGGGGCGGCGCCACCTTCGACGCCTGCGTGCGCTTCCTCAAGGAAGACCCGTGGGAGCGCCTGCGCAAGCTGCGCGCCGCATTGCCCAACACCCGCCTGCAGATGCTCCTGCGCGGCCAGAACCTGCTGGGCTACCGCCACTACAGCGACGACGTGGTCAAGGCCTTCGTCGCCAAGGCGGCGGTCAACGGCATCGACGTGTTCCGCATCTTCGACGCCATGAACGACGTGCGTAACCTGCGCGTGGCCATCGAGGCGGTGAAGGCCGCCGGCAAGCACGCCCAGGGCACCATCGCCTACACCACCAGCCCCGTGCACACCATCGATGCCTTCGTGCAGCAGGCCAAGCAGATGGAAGCCATGGGCTGCGACTCGGTGGCGATCAAGGACATGGCCGGCCTGCTGACCCCGTTCGCCACCGGCGAGCTGGTCAAGGCGCTGAAGGCCGAGCAGTCGCTGCCGGTGTTCATCCACTCCCACGACACCGCCGGCCTGGCCGCGATGTGCCAGCTCAAGGCGGTGGAAAACGGCGCCGACCATATCGACACCGCGATTTCCAGCTTCGCCTGGGGCACCAGCCACCCGGGTACCGAATCGATGGTCGCCGCGCTCAAGGGCAGCGAGTTCGACACCGGCCTGGACCTGGAGCTGCTGCAGGAGATCGGCCTGTATTTCTACGCCGTGCGCAAGAAGTACCACCAGTTCGAGAGCGAGTTCACCGCCGTGGACACCCGCGTGCAGGTCAACCAGGTGCCGGGCGGGATGATTTCCAACCTGGCCAACCAGCTCAAGGAGCAGGGCGCGCTCAACCGCATGAACGAAGTGCTGGCGGAGATCCCGCGGGTGCGTGAAGACCTCGGCTTCCCGCCGCTGGTGACCCCGACCTCGCAGATCGTCGGCACCCAGGCGTTCTTCAACGTGCTGGCCGGCGAGCGCTACAAGACCATTACCAACGAAGTGAAGCTGTACCTGCAGGGCGGTTACGGCAAGGCTCCGGGCGTGGTCAACGAGCAGCTGCGCCGCCAGGCCATCGGCAGCGAGGAAGTGATCGACGTGCGCCCGGCCGATCTGCTCAAGCCGGAGATGGCCAAGCTGCGTGCCGATATCGGCAGCCTGGCGCACTCCGAGGAAGACGTGCTGACTTTCGCCATGTTCCCCGACATTGGCCGCAAGTTCCTCGAGGAGCGCGAAGCCGGCACCCTCAAGCCCGAAGCCCTGCTGCCGATTCCGGAAGCCGGCGCGGTGGGCTCGGTGGGCGGTGAGGGCGTACCGACCGAGTTCGTCATCGACGTGCACGGCGAGACCTACCGCGTCGACATCACCGGCGTGGGCGTCAAGGCCGAAGGCAAGCGCCACTTCTACCTGTCCATCGACGGCATGCCGGAAGAAGTGGTGTTCGAGCCGCTCAACGACTTCGTCGGCGGTGGCGGCAGCAAGCGCAAGCAGGCCAGCGAACCGGGCCATGTCAGCACCACCATGCCGGGCAACATCGTCGATGTGCTGGTCAAGGAAGGCGATGTGGTCAAGGCCGGCCAGGCAGTGCTGATCACCGAGGCGATGAAGATGGAGACCGAAGTCCAGGCGGCCATCGCCGGCAAGGTCGTGGCCATCCACGTGGCCAAGGGCGACCGGGTAACCCCGGGCGAGATCCTGATCGAGATCGAAGGCTGACAGAAGCCTTCATCTGCAAGCGGTTAACCTCTGGGGAGCGAATGCTCCCCTTTTTTTGTCATTCCATCTGCACTATTTTGCAGAACAAGACATGGAGGCTTTAAAGCTTATGTATTTTGATGCAGATTATTTGTTGAACCTTTGTAAAAATCTGCACTATGCTGCATATCGAAGGAATGGTTGACCCCTTCACATGCAGTCAATCACAGGCGGCCCATGCACAGACTTACGCTCCAGCTCCATGACGACGGCAAGTGGCAGGACGCTCTGGCGATGGCCTTCGCACAGCCGGAGCACAGCCTCGCCAGCCCTTGCGAGTTTGGCTATCTGTCCGATTACGTCAGGGCGAATCCGGATGGCTATGACAGCCTGTTCTGCCGGGCGGCGAGTGCAATGCTGCCGGTGGATTTTGGCAACCATCGCCTGCCCCACGCCCCTGCATTCCTTTACGACATCGCGCCTGCTGGTGCCGCCAAGCGTTTCCTGCTCAAGCATATTGGCCGCGAGAAGCCGGCCGGCATGGGAGAGGACCTGTTTCTGCTTGGGCGCTCCACCCCTGCGCCGATCGGCAACCTGCGCATCAAGGAGTCCTTCGAGCAACTGGATCTGGCAAGCCCCATCGGTTTTACCCGCGAGGATGTCGTTTCCCGGGATCAGCGCTTTCTCGAGTACGCCTATGAGCAGGGAGCGGCCATTGGCGGTGCGACCGGTGCTGGCGGAGAAGCGCCGAAGCTGTTGATGACCGAGGACGAAAGCGGGCAGTTGTACCCGGATGCCGTGCTTGCCGACGAACACGCTCGCCGTCACTGGTTCATCAAATTTGCCAGAAACCAGGCACTGGTCGATGACCAGGAGATTCTGCGAGCCGAGCACCTCTACTACAAAGCCTTGCAGCGTTTAGGTATTGATACGGTCGCCAGTGAACATATGGCGTTGGAGGAGGGCCGCAAGCCCAGCCTCTGGATGGCGCGCTTCGATCGTAAGGTGTCCGCAGGGGGGGTGCAGCGCCTTGCGGTGGAGTCGGTCTACTCGTTGTGCGGCGTGACCGAGCCCGGCAGCCGTATGGGTCACCTGGAAGTGATCGATACCCTTGTCGCCCTATGGCATGAGGCTGGGCAGTCGGATCAGGTGCCTGGGCTGATTGCGGACTACCTGCGCCGCGACCTGATCAACAAGATCCTGGGCAACTCCGACAACCATGGACGCAATACCGCCATCATCCGCACCCGCGATACGGTGCGCCTGGCGCCAATCTATGACCTTGCGCCGATGGTGATGGATCAGGAGGGGGTAACCCGGACAACCAAATGGCCAGTGCCGATCGAGCGGGCTGGTGAAATCGACTGGATGGCGGTGTGCGACGCCCTGGCCTCGGTCATTGACCCGGAGCAGGCGTACCAGCGTTTGCGCGAGGATGCCCGCCAGTTGCTGGCATTGCCCGATATCCTGAGCGGACTGGGGTTGGCAAGCCGAGTCATGAATCACCCGGCGATTGCGCTGGGCAAGCTTGAGCGGCGGATGGCCGAGTGGGGGTTGGCATGACGGTATCCATCGATGCCCGCGGGTTGTTGATTGACGGTGTGCGTGAGGGAATCGCCGACGGCAGCCTGGAGCTGGGCGCAGCGGTCAGGCGCTTGCGTACGGAAGTGGCGAAGATGCAGCAGACCCAGTTTGCGCGGATGTGCAAGGTTTCGGTTCGCACGTTGATCCAGATCGAACAGGGGGAGGGCAACCCCACGCTCAAATCGCTGAATGCGGTCTTCAAGCCGTTCGGGCTGCAGATGGGCGTCGTCAGGCGTCATCGTCAGATCAGATGAGGACCTTGGGGGCAAGTCTGCTCCCACGCATTACCGTGGGAGATCGCCCAGCCCTTCAGGCTACGCTGTCGCGCAGGTAACAGAGTTCCAGCGTGGGAGCGGGCTTGCCCCGCGATAAGGTCAGCCCTGGCGACAGGCCTCCAGCGTCCTCGCCTGACCTTCAGGTTGCTGGTTATCCACACTCAACCATCGCTCGAACCCCGCCGCCACCGCCGGCCATTCGCCGTCGGTAATCGAATACCACGCCGTATCCCGGTTGCGGTCCTTGACCACCATGTGCTGACGGAACACACCTTCGAAGACGAAGCCGAAGCGCTCCGCCGCGCGTTTGGAGCGGGCATTGGCGTCGTTGCACTTCCATTCCAGACGGCGGTTGCCCAGCTCGAAGCCCAGCTTGCCCAGCAGGTACACCGCCTCGGTGCCTTTCGGCGTGCGTTGCATGGCGGCGCCGAAGGCGATGTGGCCGATCTCGAAGCGGCCCTGTTCCGGGACGATCGACATGTAGCTCAGGATGCCTTGAACCTGGCCGCTGGCGCGGTCGATCACGCTGTAGAACAGCGGATCGCGGCTGGCGGCGTTGCCTTGCAGCCAGTGGTCGAAGCCGGCGCGCTCGGCAAATGGGCCGTAGGGCAGGTAGTCCCACAGCACCGGGTCCGAACCCGGACCTTGCAGTACTTTCCAGAGGTCGTCGCCATGGCGGGCCGGATCGAGCTTTTCCAGGCGGATGAAACGGCCTTCGATAGGGTCGGCCTTGGGTGTGCCGGCGGGCTTCCAGTTCAATGCGTCGTTCATCTTCGGCCTACAGTGCTTTGCGAAATTGAATGAAGCCTGGCCGCTCGGCGACCTGTTCGTACAGGCTGATGGCGGTGGCGTTGGTCTCATGGGTCAGCCAGTGCACCCTCGTGCAGTCGGCGGCCTTGGCCGTCGCGTAGACATGCTCGATCAACTGGCGGCCAATACCCAGACCGCGTTGCTCGCTGTCCACGTAGAGGTCCTGCAGGTAGCAGGAATTCTGGATGCTCCAGTTGGTGCGATGGTAGATGAAGTTGACCAGGCCCACTGCCTTGCCGTCGACCCAGGCCAGGGTCGAATGGGTGGGCTCGTTGGGGTCGAGCAGGCGTTGCCAGGAGCTGAGGTAGATCTCGTCGGCCAGTTCGGTCTGGTAGAAGCGCAGGTAGGCCTGCCACAGGGAGCGCCAGGCGGCGTGATCGTGGGCGCCGACCGGGCGCAGGGTAACGTGGCTCATGGGCTTTTCCTTCAGAGATCGCGCATGTGCGCGGCGAGTTGGTTGTCCAGGTGGTCATTGCTGGCGCCGAGGCCTTCGCGCACGCCGGCAATGTCCTGCGCCGAGCGGTTCTGGCTCAGCTTGCGCGCACCTTGCAGGCGGCTGATGGGCAGGCGGATGCCGACGATGGCGCGGAGCATGCTGTCGAGGTAGTCGCTGGGGGCGTCAGACACTTTCCAGGGTTCGTTGCGGTGTTGTTCATGGCGTTCGGTGAGGCGGGTGACGATGCCCAGCAACGACTGGGCGTTGTGGATAACTTCGACCGGGCCGTAGGCGTGCACAGCCAGGTAGTTCCAGGTCGGCACCACCTTGGGGTTGTCCGCCTTGCTCGGGTAGTAGCTCGGGCTGACGTAGGCATCGGCACCGGGAAACACCAGCAGCGCCTCGCCCCCTTGCTCCAGGTCCTGCCACTGGCGGTTGGCCCGAGCGAGGTGGGCGTAGACCGTGCCGAACTCGCCTTCGCCGGTCTCGACCAGTACGGGCAGGTGGGTGGCCAGCAGGCCCTGTTCACCCTGGCTGACCAGCAGCGCCAGGCGGGTTTGCAGCATGTGCCGGTGCAGGCGGTCGAGGTCGTGTTCCTGGTGGGGCTTGTTGTTGTACATGCTGGATGTCCTTGTTGAATGGCTCCATGCTAGGCAGGCTATTGGCTCTGGGTAAGAGCCATTCACGGCTGTTTTCATAGGTCCAATGCCATGATCGAACGTTGCCATCCTCTGCCTTTCGACCCCACGGGTATCGTCCTGGACCGCCGCCGCGGGCTGAGCCAGCAGCTCTACCATGCCTTGCGCGCCAGGGTTTTGGATGGGCGTTTGGGCAGCGGCACGCGGTTGCCGGCCACCCGCGACCTGGCGGCGATGCTGACGCTGTCGCGAAACAGCGTGGTGCGGGCCTACGACCAGCTGTATGCCGAAGGCTTCATCGAGAGCCGGGTCGGCGATGGCACCTATGTGAGCCAGCTACCGAAACTATCCACACAATTATCAACAGGGTTATCCCTGGGTTTATCAACAGACTTATCCACATTTTGCACTGCGGATACTGAGGATTTATCCAGTCAGGCTGTCATCAGCGAGCCCCTGCAACGTCTGAAAAATCATCATTTGCCGCTGCCCAGGGGCGGGGCACCCAGGGCTTTTCGCGTGGGTGTGCCGGCGTTCGACCTGTTCCCGTTCGAGGTGTGGGCCAAGCTGCAAGCGGGTTTCTGGCGAAATCCCGACCCGGCGATGCTGGGTTATGGCGACCCGGCGGGTGAGTGGCAGCTGCGCGAGTTGATTGCCACCTACCTGCGACGCTCGCGGGGGCTTTCCTGCACGGCTGAACAAATTGTGATCACCAGTGGCGCGCAGGAGGCCATCAGCCTTTGTGCACAGCTGCTGTTGCAGCCCGGCGATGGCGTGGCTGTGGAAAACCCGGGGTACCGGGCTGCCGGGCATGCGTTCGCGATGGCCGGGGCGACGCTCAGGGGTGTGCCGGTGGATGCCGAGGGCATGGACTGCGCGAGACTGGCCGAGATGCCCGAGTGCCGGCTGGCCTACGTGACGCCTGCCCACCAGTACCCCACGGGTATCACCATGAGCCTGGCTCGTCGCCTGTCGTTGCTGGCCTGGGCCGAGCGCCAGGATGGCTGGATCCTCGAGGACGACTACGACGGCGAGTACCGTTACAGCGGTGCGCCGCTGGCGCCACTGGCCGCGCTGGACCGCCAAGGGCGCGTGCTGTACGTGGGGACCTTCGGTAAGATCGCCCTGCCGGCCCTGCGCCTGGGATACCTGGTGCTCCCTGGGCGTCTGGTGCAGGCGTTCAGTCAATGCCGGGCGCTGGCGGTGCGCCATTCGGAGGTTGGTACCCAGTGCGTGATGGCGCAGTTCATGGCCCAGGGGCATTTCCAGCGGCATGTCCGCCGCATGCGCCGGGCTGCGCTGGCGCGGCGCAATGTGCTCCAGGCTGGCTGGCCACAGGATGTGCCGGGGCTGGGGGCCATGCCGGTGGTGGCGGCGGGGCTTCATGTGAAGGTGGATGTGGATAACTTCGCGCAGGAACAGGACCTGGTGGCTCGGGCGGAAGCGGTGGGGGTGGAGGTCAATCCGCTGAGCAGCTACTGGCTGGAGGACAGCGAGGAGCCTGTGGATAAAAGGGCGGGGCTGGTGCTGGGGTTTGCCGCGGTGCCGGAGGGGGAGATTGCGCAGGCTTTGATGCGCCTGCGCAAGACCTGGCGCTAGCCATCGCGGGGCAAGCCCGCTCCCACGCAGCCAACACAATCGGCGTGGGAGCGGGCTTGCCCCGCGATGGTGTTCAGGTACCGGACTTGATCTTGGTCCAGGCCCGCGTCCGTGCCCGTTCGGCATCCCGCGGCAACGGCTTGAGGGTATACAGCTTGGCCATCGCCTCCGCCGTCGGGTACAGGTTCGGGTTGTTGCGGATCGCCGGGCTGACCTTGTCGGTCGCATCCTTGTTCGGGTTCGGGTAGCCGACGAAATCGCTGATCGGCGCGATCACCTCAGGCCGCAGCAGGTAGTTGATGAAGGCATGGGCATCCTCCGGGTTGGCGGCATTCTTCGGGATTGCCAGCATGTCGAACCAGATCGGTGCGCCTTCCCTGGGCAGGCGCATGTCCACCACTACGCCGTTCTTCGCCTCGTGGGCGCGGTTGGCGGCCTGGGAGAAGCTGCCCGAATAGCCCACCGCCACGCAGATGTCGCCGTTGGCAATGTCGGCCATGTACTTGGAGGAGTGGAAGTAGGTGACATGCGGGCGAATCTTCAGCAGCAGGTCCTGGGCCTTCTGGTAGTCGGCCGGCTTGCCGCTGTTGGGGTCCAGGCCCAGGTACGACAGGGCCAGCGGCAGGATCTCCGACGGCGAGTCGAGCAGTGCCACGCCGCATTGCTTGAGCTTGGCGATGTTCTCCGGCTTGAAGATCAGGTCCCAGCTGTCCACCGGAGCGTTGTCGCCGAGCACGGCCTTGACCTTGTCCGGGTTGAAGCCGATCAGCACGGTGCCGTACATGTAGGGCACGGCGAACTTGTTGCCGGGATCGTTGGCCTCGATCAGCTTCATCAGCGCCGGGTCCAGATGTTGCCAGTTGGGCAGCTTGGTGCGATCGAGCGGCTGGAACACGCCGGCCTCGATCTGCTTGGCGAGGAACACATTGGACGGCACCACCACGTCGTAGCCGGAGTTGCCGGTCAGCAGTTTGGCCTCCAGCGCCTCGTTGGTGTCGAAGATGTCGTAGACCAGTTTCACCCCGCTGTCCTTCTGGAAGTCGGTGAGGGTCTGCGGGGTGATGTAGTCGAACCAGTTGTAGACCCGCAGGGTGCGCTGGTCGGCGTGGGCCTGGAGCGCGCCGGCGAGCAGGCCGGCGGTGATGAGCGGGGCGAGCAGACGCTTGAGTCGGACCATGTTCAGGCTCCTGGCTGTGCGCGCTGGAAGCCTTCCAGCACATTGACCGCGTTGATGCCGATTTCCTCCACAGCGTAGCCGCCCTCCATCACGAACAAGGTCGGCTTGCCCAGCAGGGCGATGCGCTTGCCCATCTCCAGGTAGTCCGGGCTGTCGAGCTTGAACTGGGAGATCGGGTCGTCCTTGAAGGTATCGACGCCGAGCGAGATCACTAGTACATCCGCATCGTAGGTGGCGATGCGCTGGCAGGCGGCTTCCAGTGCCGCGCTCCAGGCCGCCCAGTCACTGCCGGCGGGCAGTGGGTAATTGATGTTGCAGCCTTCACCCGCGCCTTCGCCGACCTCGTCGGCATAGCCCAGGAAGAACGGGAACTCGTCCTGCGGGTCGCCGTGGATCGAGGCGAAGAACACATCGTTGCGGGTGTAGAAGATGTCCTGGGTGCCGTTGCCGTGGTGGTAGTCGACATCGAGGATGGCCACCTTGCGCCGGCCCTGGTCGAGAAAGGCCTGGGCGGCGATGGCGGCGTTGTTCAGGTAGCAGTAGCCACCCATCACCTCGGCGGCGGCGTGGTGTCCCGGCGGGCGGCACAGGGCGAAGGCCGCGTGGGCGCCTTGCTGGATCGCGGCCTGGGCGGTCAGGGCCACTTGCGCTGCGCTGTAGGCGGCCTGCCAGGTACCGGCGGTGATCGGCGCGCCGGCATCGAAGCTGTAGTAGCCGAGTTCGCCGTGCAGGCCGGTGGGCTTGACCTGGCGCAGGGTGCGCGCCGGCCAGGTGAAGGGCAGCAGGTCGCCGTCGTGGCCCAGTGCGGCCCAGCGGGCCCAGGCGCCTTCGAAGAAGTTCAGGTAGTCGGTGCTGTGGATGCGTTGCAGCGGAGCGCGGCCGAAATCGGTGGGGCCTTGCACAGGGCCGAGGTTGCGCCTTTGCACCTGCTCCAGGACGTGGTCGGCGCGGGAGGGCATTTCAAAGCAGGGCATCAGCTGGCCGTCGATCAGCTCGCAGCGGCCATGGTGCAGGCGGTGGTCATCGGAATAGACCGTCAGCATTTGTTGTTCTCCGTTTATGACTGGCGTGAGGCCATTCTGCTGGGTGGGCCAGTGAGGAGAGAACGGTGCGGATGGCCAAAAGGGGATCGATGTGGCCAAGGCATGTGCTGGCCTCATCGCGGGGCAAGCCCGCTCCCACGCCAGATCTTCCGTGGGAGCGGGCTTGCCCCGCGATAGGGTCGGCTCAGATCAACCGCGGAAATGACTGGGCGCCACGCCGCTCCAACGCTGGAAGGCATGCCTGAAACTCGCCGTCTCGCTGAACCCCAGCGATTCGGCAATGCGATAGATCGGCATCTGGTCTTCGGCCAGCAGTTGCTTGGCCCGTTCGAAGCGCAACTCGTCGAGCAGCTGTTGATAACTGCTGCCCAGCGCCTGCAGGTGCCGGCGCAAGGTGCGCGACGAGCAGTTCATCTGCCGTGCCAGCCCCTCCAGCCCGGGAGCGGCATCCAGCTGTTGGACCAGCAACTGGCGAATGCGCCCGAGCCAGGCCTGGCGTCCGGTGAACTCCAGGTTCAGGCGCCGGCAGCGTTCGCCCATGGCCTTGTGGGTGATCGGGTCGGCCAGCGGCAGCGGCATGTCCAGCCAGCGGCGCTCGAAGGCGAAGGCGTTATCGCCGGCCTCGAAGCCGAGCGGGCACTGGAATGCACCGTCGTAGAGCGTGTGGTAGCCGGGGCGCGAGTGTTCGAAGCGCGCCGCCAGCAGCGGCAGCGGGCGGCCGAGAAGGTCATCGCAGATCACTTTCAGCGACACCAGGCAGAACTCGGCGTTGAAAGCGGCAAGGCCGGGGGCGTCGTAATGATCGCTGGCACAGAGCCAGATCCGCTGGCCGTCGTCCACCAGGCGCAGCTGGAAGACTGTTCCCAGCAGTGCCGGGTAACTCAGCGCCAGGCGCAGGGCGTCACCCAAAGTGGCACTGGAGAGCAGGGCGTAACCCAGCATCCCGTAGCACGAAACATGCATCCGTCGGCCCAGTTCCAGGCCGATGTCCTCGCGTCTGGCCACGGCGTTGGCGCACACCTGCAGCTCCTGCTGGGTGGTGATGCGCGCATCGGCGTGGCCCAGGTCCGCCGGGCCTATGCCGCTGCCGGCGAGCAGCTGCCGCGAGTCGACGCCGGCCTCCTGGAACACCTGGAGGATCAGCGAAACCGCGTTGAGGGTGGTGAGGTGGCTGTGCAGCATGCTCGGCGTCCCATTGGGCTGAGCGGATAATGGAGCAAGTTGTGTGCCGCCCGAGACTGTAGGAGCGGCCTTGTGCCGCGAAAGGGCTGCATGGCAGCCCCGGGATTTCAGCATTGACGCAAAGATCGGCGGGGCCGCTTTGCGGCCCTTTCGCGGCACAAGGCCGCTCCTACAGGGGGCGCGCATGGCTTGAAGTGCAGGTACAAAAAAAGGGCCCGGAGCGTGCGCTCGGGCCCTTGAAAGGTTGAGAGGTGTCTAGTCCCTCGACCTGGTGAGACTGTTTGCAGCGGTCTGGGTTACGCCTTCAGCGGAACCAGACGGGGAGCGATCATGTTTTCCGGACGCAGGATGTCGTTGAGCATCTCTTCGTCCAGCAGCTTCTCTTCGCGCACCAGTTCCAGTACACCGCGGCCGGTTTCCAGGGCGACGCGGGCGATACGGGTGGCGTTTTCGTAGCCGATGTACGGGTTCAGGGCGGTGACCAGGCCGATCGAGTGCTCGACCAGTTCACGGCAGCGCTGTTCGTTGGCGGTGATGCCGACGATGCAGTGCTCGCGCAGCATGTCCATGGCGCGTTGCAGCAGGCGGATCGAGTCGAAGATCTTGTAGGCGATCAGCGGTTCCATCACGTTCAGCTGCAGCTGGCCACCTTCGGCGGCGACGGTCAGCGCCAGGTCGTTGCCCATGATGGCGAAGGCCACCTGGTTGACGGCTTCCGGGATTACCGGGTTGACCTTGCCTGGCATGATCGAGCTGCCTGGCTGGCGCGCCGGCAGGTTGATCTCGTTGATGCCGGTGCGTGGGCCGCTGGACAGCAGGCGCAGGTCGTTGCAGATCTTCGACAGCTTGACTGCGGTGCGCTTGAGCATGCCGGAGAACAGCACGAAGGCGCCCATGTCGGAGGTGGCTTCGATCAGGTCGGCAGCCGGGACCAGCGGCTGGCCGCTGATGATCGCCAGGCGCTGAACGGCCAGCATCTGGTAGCCCGGGTCGGCGTTGATGCCGGTACCGATGGCGGTACCGCCCAGGTTGATTTCGGTCAGCAGTTCCGGAGCCAGCGAGCGCAGGCGCTGCAGGTCTTCGGTCATGGTGGTGGCGAAGGCGCGGAATTCCTGGCCCAGGGTCATCGGCACGGCGTCCTGCAGCTGGGTACGGCCCATCTTCAGTACGTGGTCGAACTCTTTACCTTTGGCGGCGAAGGCCTGGATCAGGCTGTCGAGGCTGGCCAGCAGGGCGTCGTGGCCCAGCAGCAAGCCCAGACGGATCGCGGTCGGGTAGGCGTCGTTGGTCGACTGCGCCATGTTCACGTCGTTGTTCGGGTGCAGGTACTGGTACTCACCTTTCTGGTGGCCCATGTGCTCCAGCGCGACGTTGGCGATGACTTCGTTGGCGTTCATGTTGGTGGAGGTGCCAGCACCGCCCTGGATCATGTCCACGACGAACTGATCGTGGAAGTCACCCTTGATCAGTCGGGCGCAGGCTGCAGTGATGGCAGCGTGCTTGGCATCGCTCAGGTGCCCCAGCTCACGGTTGGCGTCAGCAGCAGCCTGCTTGACCATCGCCAGGCCGACTACCAGTTTCGGGTAGTGCGACAGCGGAACGCCGGAGAGGTGGAAGTTGTTGGCAGCGCGCAGAGTCTGGATGCCGTAGTAGGCATCGGCAGGGACTTCAAGGGTACCAAGCAGATCTTTTTCGACGCGGAACGATGCAGCGGAGGACATGATGGATATCATCTCGATTTTGACCCGGCACCTGCCGGAATGGCGCCAATGCTAGGGCTGCCCGGATTTTGCGGCCAATGCTGTTGCACGCTAACCTATGCACAAACGGCATACGGTTTGATGTGACGCCGATTGACAATCGAGCGTGTTCCATTTTGGTGCACGCGTTGCGGAGTAGTCGATGAACCTCGAAAGCAAATGGCTGGAAGACTTCAGTGCCTTGGCCTCCACCCGCAGTTTTTCCCAGGCGGCCGAGCGCCGTTTTGTCACCCAGCCGGCCTTCAGCCGACGCATACGCAGCCTGGAGGCGGCGCTGGGGCTGACCTTGGTGAATCGTTCCCGCACACCCATCGAACTGACCGAAGCCGGTCAGCTGTTTCTCGTCACTGCGCGTACCGTTGTCGACCAGTTGAGCGAAGTTCTCCGCCATTTGCATCACCTCGAAGGCGGGCAGGGCGAGGTGATCCAGGTGTCGGCGGCGCACTCCCTGGCGTCGGGCTTTTTCCCGCGCTGGGTGGCGCAGTTGCGCAACGATGGCTTGAACATCGCCACGCGCCTGGTGGCCACCAACGTCGGTGATGCCGTTCATGCATTGCGCGAAGGTGGCTGCGACCTGATGCTGGCTTTCTATGACCCGGACGCCGCCCTGCAGATGGACGCCGAGATATTCCCCTCATTGCACATGGGCACCACCGAAATGCTTCCGGTGTGCGCGGTGGGCCCGGACGGCAAGCCGCTGTTCGACCTGGAGGGCGAGGGTAGCGTGCCGCTGCTGGCCTATAGCGCCGGCGCCTTTCTCGGCCGTTCGGTCAATCTGCTGCTGCGCCAGCGCAACCTGCGCTATACCACTGTCTATGAAACCGCGATGGCCGACAGTCTCAAGAGCATGGCCCTCGAAGGCATGGGCATCGCCTGGGTGCCGAGGCTGTCGATGCGTGGTGAGCTGGAGCGCGGCGAACTGGTGATCTGTGGCGGCAGCCAGTGGCATGTGCCGCTGGAAATCCGCCTGTATCGCTGCGCGCTGGTGCGCAAGGCCAACGTGCGGTTGCTGTGGCGCAAGCTGGAGGGCGGCTCAGTTGACCCGAAAGTCAGCCAAACCCCCGAAAAATAAGGGCGACAGTTGGTCGCCGGGGGTGCCGTGATCGCCTCGCGTTACGCTATACTGCGCGGCCCCTCGACCGGATAGATCCGGTCATGATCAGCAAACAAGCCACGCCGGTCGTCCCGCGTGGCTTGTTGTTTTTTGACGCGCCTGCGGGCGCACAAGCGAAGAGGCTCGACGATGAGTGCACTGGTTGGCGTGATCATGGGCTCCAAGTCCGATTGGTCCACCCTTAGCCACACCGCCGATATGCTGGAAAAACTCGGCATCCCCTACGAGGTGAAGGTGGTTTCCGCCCACCGTACCCCGGACCTGCTGTTCCAGTACGCCGAGGAGGCCGAAGGCCGCGGCATCGAGGTGATCATCGCCGGTGCCGGCGGCGCCGCCCACCTGCCAGGCATGTGCGCCGCCAAGACCCACCTGCCGGTGCTGGGCGTGCCGGTGCAGTCGTCGATGCTGTCGGGTGTCGATTCGCTGCTGTCGATCGTGCAGATGCCGGCCGGCGTGCCGGTAGCCACCCTGGCCATCGGCAAGGCCGGCGCGATCAACGCCGCGCTGCTGTCGGCGAGCATCCTGGGCGCCAAGTACCCGCAGTTCCACGCGGCGCTCAAGCAGTTCCGCACCGAGCAGACCGACACCGTGCTGGACAATCCAGACCCGCGCCAGGCTTGAGGTTGACGCTATGAAGATCGGTGTAATCGGTGGCGGCCAACTGGGCCGCATGCTGGCCCTGGCGGGCACCCCGCTGGGCATGAACTTCGCCTTCCTCGACCCGGCCCCGGACGCCTGCGCCGCCCCGCTGGGCGAGCACCTGCGCGCCGACTACGGCGACCAGGACCACCTGCGCCAGCTGGCCGACGAAGTCGACCTGGTAACCTTCGAGTTCGAGAGCGTGCCGGCGGAAACCGTCGCCTTTCTCTCGCAGTTCGTGCCGGTCTACCCGAGTGCCGAGGCCCTGCGCATCGCCCGTGATCGTCTGTTCGAGAAGAGCATGTTCCGCGACCTGGGGATTCCGACCCCGGCTTTCGCCGACATCCTCTCGCAGGAAGACCTGGATGCGGCCGTCGCCAGCATCGGCCTGCCGGCCGTGCTCAAGACCCGCACCCTGGGGTATGACGGCAAGGGCCAGAAGGTCCTGCGCAAGCCTGAGGACGTGGTCGATACCTTCGCCGAGCTGGGTAGCGTGCCCTGCCTGCTGGAAGGTTTCGTGCCGTTCACCGGCGAAGTGTCGCTGGTGGCCGTGCGTGCCCGCGATGGCGAAACCCGCTTCTATCCGCTGGTGCACAACACCCACGACAGCGGCATCCTGAAACTGTCGGTGGCCAGCGACGCGCACCCGCTGCAGGCCCTGGCCGAAGACTACGTCGGTCGCGTGCTGCAGAAGCTGGACTATGTCGGCGTCATGGCCTTCGAGTTCTTCGAAGTCGACGGCGGCCTGAAGGCCAACGAGATCGCCCCGCGCGTGCACAACTCCGGGCACTGGACCATCGAAGGCAGCGAGTGCAGCCAGTTCGAGAACCACCTGCGCGCCGTCGCCGGCCTGCCGCTGGGTTCGACCGCCAAGGTCGGCGAGAGCGCCATGCTCAACTTCATCGGCGAAGTGCCGCCGGTGGACAAGGTCGTGGCCATCGACGATTGCCACCTGCACCACTACGGCAAGGCGTTCAAGGTCGGACGCAAGGTCGGCCATGCCACCCTGCGCTGCGCCGACATGGCCACCCTAAAGGCCAAGATCGCCGAAGTAGAGGCGTTGATCGCCGGCTGATCGAACTTCTGCCCGGCAATGCCGCTCTGAGATGGCAACATGCCAAAGCGCTGACTAGGCTTTGGCATGTTTCATGTTCAACACAGAGGGATTGCCATGGGCATCATTGGAACCATCTTCATCGGCCTGATCGTCGGCCTGCTGGCGCGTTTCCTGAAACCGGGTGACGACAGCATGGGCTGGATCATGACCATCCTCCTCGGCATCGCCGGCTCCCTGGCCGCCACCTATGGCGGGCAAGCCCTGGGCATCTACCAGGCCGGACAGGCCGCAGGCTTCTTCGGGGCCCTGGTCGGCGCCATCATCCTTCTGGTGATCTACGGCTTCATCAAGAAGAACTGAACACAGGCTAGAATGCCCGGCAATTCAATCCCGAGTTGTCGAGCATTCCCATGCGTGCGTTATTTCTCGTCCCCCTGCTGTTGGCCAGCGCCCTGGCCCATGCCGAACTGCCCGAGACCGACTGGCTTGAGCTGATGCCCAAGTCGGACCAGAAAGCCCTCGAGCAGATGCCCGAGATCGACCACGACTCCCCGGAAGCCCAGGGCACCTTCACCGCCAAGGGTGGCCTGAAGCAGAGCAAGGGCTTGCCTGCGGTGATGTACTCGACCAAGACCGTGGCAGCGATGAACGGCAAGCAGATCCGCCTGGGCGGGTATCCGGTGCCGCTGGAGAGCGATGCCAAGGGCAACAGCACGCTGTTCTTCCTGGTGCCGTACCCGGGCGCCTGCATCCACGTACCGCCGCCGCCGCCGAACCAGCTGGTGCTGGTGCGTTATCCGAAAGGTTTGAAGATCGACGACATCTACACGCCGTTGTGGGTGACCGGCACGCTGAAGGTGGAGACGGTCAGCAATGACCTGGCGGATGCGGCGTATGCGCTGGAGGCGGGGCAGGTGAGGGTGGTGGAGGATGCTGATCTGTGATTGGACCAATCGCGGGGCAAGCCCGCTCCCACGTGATAGTCGTGGGAGCGGCGATGCGGCGACCCGACTTGCCCCGCGATGGCATTAACAGAGCACTTCGCTACCGATCGCCACGCTCATCGCATGGCTCGCCCCCGGCTTGAGCACCACCACGTCATCCATCACATTCGCCGTCTCGATGCACAGCATGCGCTGCCAGCCATCGTCGGCCATGTCCGGCAGGTCGCGGGCACGGTCGATCCAGGGGTTCCAGATCACCGCAGTGCGTGAGCCGCCGGCCTGCAGGGTGATGCGTCGGTTCCAGTGCGGGTCGACGATGGCCAGGTGCTCGGGGGCGTTCAGGTAGATGCGGTCGGTCTCGCCCGCGAAGCCCAGGTGGCCCTGCTGCTGGCGCTGCTCCCAGTTGGCCAGGGTTTCGATATAGGCCAACCCGTCCACGCCCTCCACCTGTACCTGGCGCACGTCGCTTACCGCGAAGTAGCTGTGCAGGGCCTGGCTCAGGGTGACGTCGGTACTGCCGAGGTTGTAGCTGGTGAGGGTCAGCTTCAGCTGGTCGCCCAGTTCCACCAGCAGCTTGAGCTGGACCTCGTGGGCCCAGCCGGGCAGGTCGCCCTGGGCTTCGGGCAGTTCGAATTCGATCCGCAGGTTGTCGCCGTGTTTCTCGGCCACCAGCAACTGCCAGTCGCGCCCGCGCACCAGGCCGTGGGCCGGTGGTTGCTCACCCTTGTACATGGCTTTGACCGAGTCGGGGTTGCGTTCGAAGATGCCGAACCATGGCCAGCACACCGGTGCGCCGGCGCGCACCGACTTGCCCTTGCGGAAGATGGCCTGGTCGCTCAGCCACAGCAGCGGCGGTTCGCCGATCCGCTGGTAGCTGAGGACCTGCGCGCCCTGCTGGGCGATCAATAGTTCGGCATGCTCGCTGGTGATGCGCCAGCAATTAAGTTCGCCGTGAAGCTCGGTCTCGACCGTGAAGTTAGCCATTGCGCTCGTCTCATTGATTGTCTGTCAGGCCGTTGGACCCGGTGACGTGCAATGAGTTTACCGCTCGCTCGGCTCAGCGACGAGGCACCGAGCGGGTGCGACCGCTGCCGTCGATGGCGACGAACACGAACACGGCTTCGGTGACCTTGCGCCATTCGCTGGACAGCGGGTCGTCGCTCCACACTTCGACCATCATCTGGATCGAGCTGCGGCCGATCTCCAGGGTCTGGGTATAGAAGGACAGCTGCGCGCCCACCGCCACCGGCACCAGGAAGGCCATGCGGTCGATGGCCACCGTGGCCACCCGGCCGCCGGCGACGCGGCTGGCCATGGCGGTGCCGGCCAGGTCCATCTGGGCGACCAGCCAGCCGCCGAAGATATCGCCGAAACCATTGGTCTCGCGTGGCAGCGCGGTGATCTGCAAGGCCAGGTCGCCCTGCGGGATAGGATCTTCTTGTTCGAGCTCAATCATGCCGTGGGGCCTCTGACCCGTGAAGCTTCGTTGGTGGCGCAATGAAGGACGCCGTAAAAACGATTCAGCAACACGCATACTACGCTGATTTCGCTTCGCGAGGCGGCCAAAGGGAAACTCTGCGAAACAGTCTGACAACAATGACCGACGTTTTCGCACAACTTCCCACAATGGAAGCAACCTTTTCCTACGAGCGGGCAGTATATATACCTGCACAGCCAGCGACGACCGCACATTCATGAATATCTGTATGGATTTTGTACCGCTATGAGCGCGGCTCGGCAATTTGCTATCTTCGCTGCCTAGCCAATCCAGAAGCCGCATGCCAAGCGGTCCGCAGACCTACAAGAGAAAGAACAGCGATGACCTCCGTGCAGAGCAGTATCGAGCAGCCGTCCCGGCCGTTGTCCCGCAGTGACTACAAGACCCTCTCGCTGTCCGCCCTCGGCGGGGCCCTGGAGTTCTACGACTTCATCATCTTCGTGTTCTTCGCCACGGTGGTCGGCAAACTGTTCTTCCCGGCCGACATGCCCGAATGGCTGCGCCTGATGCAGACTTTCGGCATCTTCGCCGCCGGCTACCTGGCCCGCCCCCTGGGCGGCATCGTCATGGCCCACTTCGGCGACCTGCTCGGACGCAAGAAGATGTTCACCCTGAGCATCTTCCTGATGGCCGTGCCGACCCTGGTGATGGGCCTGCTGCCCACCTATGAGCAGATCGGCCTGTGGGCACCGATTCTGCTGTTGTTGATGCGGGTGATCCAGGGCGCGGCCATCGGCGGCGAGGTGCCGGGGGCCTGGGTGTTCGTCTCCGAGCACGTGCCGGCGCGCAACACCGGCTATGCCTGCGGCACCCTGACCGCGGGCCTGACCTCGGGCATCCTGCTTGGCTCGCTGGTGGCGACGCTGATCAACACGATCTATACCCCGTACGAAGTGGCGGACTTTGCCTGGCGTATCCCGTTCCTGCTCGGTGGGGTGTTCGGCTTCTTCGCGGTCTACCTGCGCCGCTGGCTGCATGAAACCCCGGTGTTCGCCGAGATGCAGGCGCGCAAGGCGCTGGCCGAGGAACTGCCGCTGCGCGCGGTGCTGCGCGACCACCGCGGCGCGATCATCCTGTCGATGCTGCTCACCTGGCTGCTGTCGGCAGGCATCGTGGTGATCATCCTGATGACCCCGGCCTTGCTGCAGAGCATCTATCACGTCAGCCCCACCGATTCGCTCAAGGCCAACAGCCTGGCCATCGTGCTGCTCAGCCTGGGCTGCATCGGGGCTGGCAGCCTTGCCGACCGTTTCGGCGCCGGGCGCGTGTTCATCGTCGGCAGCCTGGCGCTGCTGGCGTCGTCCTGGGCCTTCTACCACAGCCTGCCGACTCGACCGGACCTGCTGTTCCCGCTGTACGCCCTGACTGGCCTGTGCGTGGGTATCGTCGGCGCCGTGCCCTACGTGATGGTCAAGGCCTTCCCGCCAGTGGTGCGCTTCAGTGGCCTGTCGTTCTCCTACAACCTGGCCTACGCGATCTTTGGCGGGCTGACGCCGATGGTGGTGACCGCGCTGCTCAAGTTCAGCCCTATGGCACCGGCCTATTATGTGGCGTGCCTGTGTGCCGTTGGTCTGCTGGTTGGTACCTATCTGCTCGTCAACAAGCGCTGAGCCGAACAAAAATCGCGGACCTGTAGGAGCGGCCTCGTGCCGCGAAAGGGGCGCGCAGCGGCCCCAGGATCTCGGCCTCCTGCAAGACCGTCGGGGCTGCTTTGCAGCCCTTTCGCGGCGCAAGGCCGCTCCTACAGGGGCGTGCTCCGACCCGCTCCAGAAACATCTTGAAAGGCCATCCCGGATAACCGGTGATGGCCTTTCATCCAATTGTCACATTCGAGTCATAGAGTGTTCATGCGGCCTGCAGATACTTGGGCCCGTTCCATCTCACAACCCACGATATTCCTGCTAGGAGCAAGGCATGAAACTGAAGCGTTTGATGGCGGCCCTGACCTTTGCCGCCGCTGGCGTCGCTGCCGCCAATGCGGTCGCCGCTGTCGATCCTGCAATCCCGACCTACACCAAGACCACCGGTGTATCGGGCAACCTCTCCAGCGTCGGTTCCGACACCCTCGCGAACCTGATGACCCTGTGGGCCGAGGCCTACAAGAAGGAATATCCGAACGTAAACATCCAGATCCAGGCCGCCGGCTCCTCGACCGCGCCACCCGCGCTGACCGAAGGCACCGCCAACCTGGGCCCGATGAGCCGCAAGATGAAGGACGTCGAGCTGCAGGCCTTCGAGCAGAAGTACGGCTACAAGCCGACCGCCATCCCGGTCGCCGTCGACGCCCTGGCCGTGTTCGTGCACAAGGACAACCCGATCAAGGGCCTGACCATGGCTCAGGTTGACGCCATCTTCTCCTCCACCCGCCTGTGCGGCGCCAAGGCTGACGTCAAGACCTGGGGCGACCTGGGCGTGACCGGCGACCTGGCCAACAAGCCAGTGCAGCTGTTCGGCCGCAACTCGGTATCGGGTACCTACGGCTACTTCAAGGAAGAAGCCCTGTGCAAAGGCGACTTCAAGCCTAACGTCAACGAACAGCCTGGCTCGGCCTCGGTCGTGCAGTCGATCAGCTCCTCGCTGAACGGCATCGGCTACTCGGGCATCGGCTACAAGACCGCCAGCGTCAAGACCGTGGCCCTGGCCAAGAAAGAAGGCGGCGCCTTCGTTGAAGACAACGAAGCCAACGCCCTGAACGGCACCTACCCGCTGTCGCGCTTCCTCTACGTCTACGTCAACAAGGCCCCGAACAAGCCTCTGGCCCCGCTGGAAGCCGAGTTCGTCAAGCTGGTGCTGTCGCAGGCCGGCCAGCAAGTTGTCGTGAAGGACGGCTACATCCCGCTGCCAGCCAAAGTGGTCGACAAGACCCTGGCCGACCTGGGCCTGTCCCACGCGGGTAACGTTGCAAAGAAGTAAGTAACTGAGGATGAGGCCGGTGCCAACTATGCCCGGCCTCCTCCACGAATTCCTTAGTCCGAAGCCAGGGCTCCTGAGCGGCGGGCTTTTTTGCGTCACTGCACTGTCATGTTTTTGTCATACGGGACCGCTAGGGTGTGCGCATGAATGATCTGGCCAACTCCACAATGACCCAAAATTCTCCTCCCGTGCGCATTGACTTCAATACGCCCGAGTTGCAACGCAAGCGCCGCATGCGCGCCCTCAAGGACCGCCTGACCCGCTGGTACGTCCTGGTGGGCGGCCTTGCCGTGCTGGCAGCGATCACGCTGATCTTCTTCTACCTGGCCTACGTGGTGCTGCCGCTGTTCCAGGGTGCCGAGTTGACCAGCAAGAAAGCCCTGGAGCCGACCTGGCTGCAACAGGACGCCGGCAAACCCCTGATGATCGCCCTCGAGGAGCAGAACCTCGTGGGCATGCGCGTGTCCGACAAGGGCCAGGCGCTGTTCTTCGATACCAAGACCGGCAATGAACTGAAGCGCGTCGACCTGCCACTGCCCGCCGGCGCCCAGGTCAGCTCGATCAGTACCGACCAGCCCGGCAGCCCGCTGGTGGTGCTGGGCCTGTCCAACGGCCAGGCGCTGGTGTTCCACCACACCTACAAGATCACCTATCCGGACAACAAGAAGACCATCGAGCCGGGTATCGACTACCCCTATGGCCAGGACCTGTTCACCCTGGATGACCAGGGCCGTGCGCTGGAGCACGTGAGCGTCAACGTCAATGGCGATACCCTGCTGCTGGCCGGTTCCACCGGCGCGCACCTGCAGGTGCTCGAACTGTCGCGCACCGAGAACATGATGACCGACGAGGTCACCATCGAGCAGAACCGCATCGAGCTGCCGCAGATGACCGAGGTGGTGAAGAACATCTTCATCGACCCGCGCCAGCAGTGGCTGTATGTGGTCAACGGCCGCGCCACCGCCGATGTGTTCAGCCTGCGCGACAAGAGCCTCAATGGCCGCTACAAGCTGCTGGAAGACGGCAACGCCGAAATCACCGCGACCGCCCAGCTGGTCGGCGGCATCTCACTGATCTTCGGTGACTCCAAGGGCGGCCTGAGCCAATGGTTCATGGCCCGTGACCCGGATGGCGAGTCGCGCTTCAAGCTGATCCGCAGCTTCCAGCTGGGCAAGGCCCCGGTGGTGCAGATCGACGCCGAAGAGCGCCGCAAGGGCTTCATCGCCCTGGACAGCGAAGGCAAATTGGGCGTGTTCCACAGCACCGCGCACCGCACCCTGCTGGTCGAATCGGTCGCCGAAGGCGCGGGTGTACTGGCCCTGTCGCCGCGCGCCAACCGCATCATCATCGAAGAAGGCGGCAAGCTGCTGCCGCTGAGCCTGCGCAACCCGCACCCGGAGATCTCCTTCAGCGCGCTGTGGGGCAAGGTCTGGTACGAGAACTACGACGAGCCTAAATACGTCTGGCAGTCGACCGCCTCGAACACCGACTTCGAACCCAAGCTGAGCCTGTCGCCGCTGACCTTCGGTACGCTCAAGGCCGCGTTCTACGCGATGATCCTGGCCGCTCCGCTGGCCATCGCCGCCGCCATCTACACCGCCTACTTCATGGCCCCGGGCATGCGCCGCAAGGTCAAGCCGGTGATCGAGCTGATGGAAGCGATGCCGACGGTGATCCTCGGCTTCTTCGCCGGCCTGTTCCTCGCGCCGTACCTGGAAGGCCACCTGCCGGGCGTGTTCAGCCTGTTCGTGATCATGCCAATCGGCATCCTGCTCGCCGGCTTCAGCTGGAGCCGCCTGCCGGAGTCGATCCGCCTGCGCATCCCAGATGGCTGGGAAGCGGCGATCCTGATCCCGGTGATCCTGGTGATCGGTTGGTTCGCCCTGTACATGAGTCCGTTCCTCGAGAGCTGGTTCTTCAAGGGCGACATGCGCCTGTGGATCAGCAACGACCTCGGCATCACCTACGACCAGCGCAACGCCTTGGTGGTCGGTATCGCCATGGGCTTCGCGGTCATCCCGAACATCTACTCCATCGCCGAAGACGCCGTGTTCAGCGTGCCGCGCAGCCTGACCCTGGGTTCGCTGGCCCTGGGCGCCACGCCGTGGCAGACCCTGACCCGCGTGGTCATCCTCACTGCCAGCCCGGGTATCTTCTCGGCGCTGATGATCGGCATGGGCCGCGCGGTGGGCGAGACCATGATCGTGCTGATGGCCACCGGCAACACCCCGGTGATGGAGATGAACCTGTTCGAGGGCATGCGCACCCTGGCCGCCAACGTGGCCGTGGAAATGCCCGAATCGGAAGTCGGCGGCAGCCACTATCGTGTGCTGTTCCTCGCCGCCCTCGTGCTGCTGATGTTCACCTTCGTGATGAACACCCTGGCCGAGCTGATTCGCCAGCGCCTGCGCAAGAAATACTCGTCGCTTTGATAGAAAGGTAGAGATCCGTGAAAAAGGATTCCCTCAAAGGCTGGTTCAAGAGCGGCGCCCCCGGCGTCTGGATCAGTGGTGGCGCGGTCGCCATGGCGGTCATCATGACCGTCGGCTTGCTGGCCGTGATCGCCGTGCGCGGCCTGGGCCACTTCTGGCCGGCCGACCTGGTCCAGGCCACCTACAAGGTGCCGGGCCAGGCCGACCACGTGGTCATCGGTGAAGTGGTACAGAAGGAAGAAGTACCCCGCGAACGCCTCAAGGGTGCCGGCCTGCCGGTGCCCGAGCAGGGGCCGGAGTTCATGACCCGCGAGCTGATCAAGGTCGGTAACCGCGACCTCAACGGCAGCGACTTCACCTGGGTGGTGGGTGAGTGGCTGGTGGACCAGCAAAAGCCTGTCGACCTGATCGCCCTGGAGCGCCGCGAGTGGGGCAACTTCTATGGCTACCTGGTCAGCGTCAAGGAAGAAGGCCGCGTGGTCGCCCAGGGCCCCGAGGCCTGGACTGAGCTGCAGACCCGCCTCAAGCGCGCCAGCGAGCTGAACGACCAGCTGGTGAAGCTGGAGAAGAAGGATATCGGCGCCATCAACCATGGCCTCGAGCGCCTGCGCCTGCACAGCCGCAAGCTGGAACTGGACGGCAAGCTGGACGCTGCCGCCCAGGCCGACATGGACGCCGAGCGCGCCGAGCTGAACAACCGCTACAAGGCCATCGAAGAGCGCCTGACCGGCCTGCACCAGGCCTTCGCCCGCGACAGCCTGGTGGCCCGCGACGGCAACGGCCGCGAAGTGGAGATCAACCTGAGCAAGGTGGTCCACGCCATCCAGCCGAACGCCATGTCCGGTCTGAGCAAGATGGGTGCCTACTTCGCCAAGGTGTGGGAGTTCCTCAGCGACGATCCGCGTGAAGCCAACACCGAAGGCGGTATCTTCCCGGCCATCTTCGGCACCGTGATGATGACCCTGATCATGGCCGTGATCGTCACCCCGTTCGGCGTATTGGCGGCGGTCTACCTGCGCGAGTACGCCAAGCAGGGCCCGGTGACCCGGTTGATCCGCATCGCGGTGAACAACCTGGCCGGCGTTCCGGCGATCGTCTACGGCGTGTTCGGCCTGGGCTTCTTCGTCTACGTGCTGGGCGGCTCGATCGACCGATTGTTCTTCCCCGAGTCGCTGCCGGCGCCGACCCTCGGCACCCCCGGCCTGCTGTGGGCCTCGCTGACCCTGGCGCTGCTGGCGGTGCCAGTGGTGATCGTGGCCACCGAGGAAGGCCTGGCGCGGATTCCGCGCACGGTGCGCGAGGGCTCGCTGGCCCTGGGCGCGACCAAGGCCGAGACCCTGTGGAAGATCGTCCTGCCGATGGCCAGCCCGGCCATGATGACCGGCATGATCCTCGCCGTGGCCCGTGCCGCCGGCGAAGTGGCCCCGCTGATGCTGGTGGGTGTGGTGAAGCTGGCGCCGTCGCTGCCGGTGGATGGCAACTACCCGTACCTGCACCTGGACCAGAAGATCATGCACCTGGGCTTCCACATCTACGACGTCGGCTTCCAGAGCCCCAACGTCGAGGCCGCGCGGCCGCTGGTGTACGCCACGGCGCTGTTGCTGGTGCTGGTGATCGCCACCCTCAACCTCTCGGCGGTGTGGATCCGTAACCACCTGCGCGAGAAGTACAAGGCCCTCGACCACTGATCCTGATTGCAAGCGTGCCGCCCGAACGCCGGGCGGCCCTTTGAAACGAATTGATAGCGTATGGAGTTGACCATGCAGCATGAATCCCACGCCCACGGCATCGACATGTCGGCCCTGGGCCGCGACAAGCAGAGCCTGCGCCTGGCCGAAGAGACCGTGGCCATCGAAGTACCCGGGCTGTCCCTGTTCTACGGCGACAAGCAAGCGCTGTTCGACGTCAGCATGAACATCCCCAAGCAGCGCGTGACTGCCTTCATCGGCCCGTCCGGCTGCGGCAAGTCGACCCTGCTGCGGACCTTCAACCGCATGAACGACCTGGTCGATGGCTGCCGCGTGGAAGGCGCCATCAACCTGTACGGCAGCAACATCTACCGCAAGGGCGAGGACGTGGCCGAGCTGCGCCGCCGCGTGGGCATGGTGTTCCAGAAACCCAACCCGTTCCCCAAGACCATCTACGAGAACGTGGTCTACGGCCTGCGTATCCAGGGCATCAACAAGAAGCGCGTGCTCGACGAAGCCGTCGAGTGGGCGCTGAAGGGCGCGGCGCTGTGGGATGAGGTCAAGGACCGCCTGCACGACTCGGCCCTGGGCCTGTCCGGTGGCCAGCAGCAGCGCTTGGTGATCGCCCGTACCATCGCCGTGGAGCCGGAAGTGCTGCTGCTCGACGAACCGTGTTCGGCGCTGGACCCGATCTCGACGCTGAAGGTCGAAGAGCTGATCTACGAACTGAAATCCAAGTACACCATTGTCATCGTCACCCACAACATGCAGCAGGCAGCCCGCGTTTCGGACTACACCGCGTTCATGTACATGGGCAAACTGGTCGAATTCGGTGACACCGACACCCTGTTCACCAACCCGGCGAAGAAGCAGACCGAAGACTACATCACCGGTCGCTACGGCTAACTATTGGTCACAGGGTGCTTGTGTAGGAGCGGCCTTGTGCCGCGAAAGGGCTGCAAAGCAGCCCCGGCGATTTTTGCATCACGGCTGAAATCCTGGGGCCGCTTCGCGGCCCTTTCGCGGCACAAGGCCGCTCCTACAGGCCAGGGAACGACACGAATCACTTGAAGCTTGCAGCTGCTTCGCGGAGCGAAACGATGATCAACAAAGAAAGCCTTACCCACCATATCTCCCAGCAGTTCAACGCCGAGCTCGAGGAGGTGCGCAGCCACCTGCTGGCCATGGGCGGGCTGGTCGAGAAACAGGTGAACGACGCCGTCACCGCGCTGATCGAGGCCGACTCGGGCCTGGCCCAGCAAGTGCGAGAGGTCGATGAACAGATCAACCAGATGGAGCGCAACATCGACGAGGAGTGCGTGCGCATCCTCGCCCGTCGCCAGCCGGCGGCCTCCGACCTGCGCCTGATCATCAGCATTTCCAAGTCGGTGATCGACCTGGAGCGCATCGGCGACGAGTCGACCAAGATCGCCCGCCGCGCCATCCAGCTGTGCGAGGAAGGCGAGTCGCCGCGTGGCTACGTCGAGGTGCGCCACATCGGCGACCAGGTGCGCAACATGGTTCGCGACGCACTGGACGCTTTCGCCCGCTTCGACGCCGAGCTGGCGCTGTCGGTGGCCCAGTACGACAAGACCATCGACCGCGAGTACAAGACCGCGCTGCGCGAGCTGGTCACCTACATGATGGAAGACCCGCGCTCGATCTCCCGTGTGCTCAGCGTGATCTGGGCCCTGCGTTCGCTGGAACGCATCGGCGATCACGCGCGCAACATCTCGGAGCTGGTGATCTACCTGGTGCGTGGCACCGACGTGCGCCACATGGGCCTCAAGCGCATGAAGGCCGAGGTGCAGGGCGAAGCGTTCGATGAGGGCGAAATCGCTAATGTTCCGGCTGAACCGGACGATAAATAGGATTGCTCCCGAGCATGAACGCCCGGCAACCGCCGGGCGTTTTCGTTTGCGGTCGAGCACCAGCAGGCACCCGCGAACCGTGTGAGAAGTCCCGGCGTGACCAGTGGTTTGGCAAATGGCCATCAGTCGGCGGTATGCTAGCCGGGATTCAAGAGGAGTATCGATGAGTAAAGTGAATGTGCTGGTCGTGGACGATGCCCCGTTCATCCGCGACCTGGTAAAAAAGTGCCTGCGCAACGCCTTTCCCGGCGTGGTGATCGAGGACGCGGTCAACGGCCGCAAGGCCATGGCCATGCTGAGCAAGGAACGTTTCGACCTGGTCCTGTGCGACTGGGAGATGCCCGAGATGTCGGGCCTCGAGCTGCTGACCTGGTGCCGCCAGCAGGAAGAGATGAAGACCATGCAGTTCATCATGGTGACCAGCCGTGGTGACAAGGAAAACGTGATCCAGGCCATCCAGGCCGGTGTTTCCGATTTCGTCGGCAAGCCGTTCACCAACGAGCAGCTGCTGACCAAGGTGAAGAAGTCGCTGACCAAGATCGGCAAGCTCGATGCCCTGATGTCCAGCGCGCCGGCGCGGGTCAACTCGGCCTTCGCCAACGACTCGCTCAGCGCCCTGACCGGCGGTCGCCCGGAAGCGGCCAAGGTCGCGGCTCCGGCGCCTGTTGCCGCTGCTGCCAAGCCACTGATCAACGCACCGACGCCGAAGACTGCCGCCGCCGCGGCCCAGACTGGCCGTGGCCAAGGCCAACTGCGCCTGTCCAGTGGCACCCAGCCGTGCATGATCAAGGCCCTGAGCCTCAAGGAAGCCCTGCTGGTGGTCCGCCGTGGCACCAACCTGCCGCAGGTGCTCGAAGGCGCGGTGCTGGACCTGGAGCAAGGCGAGAATGCCGAAACGGCGCGGCTGAACGGCTACCTGCACGCCATTGCGGCGCTGGAACCCAAGCCTGAGAGCGACTGGCTGCAACTGACCTTCAAGTTCGTCGACCAGGATGCGCAGAAGCTCGACTACCTGTCGCGGCTGATCGCTCGCGGCACGGCGCAGAAGCACTTCACGCCCGGCGCCTGATGGCCGCTTGAGCACCGCGACAGGTCGGAGCGGATTTTGTGGGAGCGGGCTTGCCCCGCGATAGTGGTGGTATGGCCACCGTCGTCATCGCGGGGCAAGCCCGCTCCCACGTTACCCATCCGGCACTTCGCCCGACCAACTGTCATATCCCTCTCAAATCCGGCTGCTAGGCTTCGACAGAACACAACTGTCAAAAAGCCACCATCATGCCGCCCGCCCGCCTGCTGCTGTTCTGTGCCTTGCTCACGGCCTCGGCGTCGTGCCTGGGCATGACCGTCTACAAGACTACCGACACCTTCGGCGTGGTCTCCTACTCCGACCGACCGAGCCCTGGGTCGAAAGCCTTTGTGTTCCGTGAGCCCATGGTCGAGCGCCTGGATGGCCAGGTTCGCCTGAAGACCGAGTCCTTTGCCGGTGGCGTGCGCTTTGTCGCCCGCAACGAACTGTTCGTGCCCATGGAGGTAGAGCTGCGCGTGGAGCGCCTGGCCAATGCCCAGGGCGGCAACGCCCCGCGCATCGTCCGACGGCTGGTGCCGCCGCGCTCGACCCAGGTGCTCAGCGTGGTCCAGGCCCGCCAGGGGAGCAGCCTCAGGTACGACACCAAGTTTCGCTATGCCATGGGCGACCCGGGCCAGCGCCCGCTGGGCTATCGCTATCCCTTCCCCTGGAAGGGCGGGCCGTTTCGCCTGAGCCAGGGGCCCAACGGCCGTTTCAGCCACTTCGGGCCCAAGGGTCGCTACGCCATGGACATCGCCATGCCCGAAGGCACACCGATTATCGCGGCGCGGGGTGGGGTGGTGGTGAAGATCGAGAACAACCAGAGCGGGCGGGGCAACAACCCGGCGGGCAACTTCGTCAGGATCCTGCACCCGGACGGCACCATGGGCGTGTACCTGCACCTGATGCGCGGTTCGGTGGTGGTAGGCGAGGGGCAGCGGGTGGCCCAGGGGCAGGCGCTGGCCAAGTCGGGCAACACCGGCAACAGCAGCGGGCCGCACCTGCATTTCGTGGTGCAGCGCAATGTGGGGTTGGCGCTGGAGTCGATACCGTATCAGTTCGACCGGCCGATTGGCGGGTTACCGGATTTTACTGCCGGCAACCCTTGAGGCTTTCGCGGCACAAGGCCGCTCCTACAGGGGAATGCGATCTACTGTAGGAGCGGCCTTGTGCCGCGATAGGGCTGCAAAGCAGCCCCAGGGATATCAATCGAGCTTGAGCACCTTGGCCAGCACGATCTTCGGCCCTTTCATCTTCTTGATGATGATGCGCAGGCCGTCGACCTCCAGCACTTCCTCTTCCTCGGGCACGCGCTTGAGGGTCTCGTAGACCAGGCCGGCCAGGGTTTCCGCCTCGATATGGTCGAGGTCGACGCCCAGCAGGCGCTCGACCTTGAACAGCGGCGTATCACCGCGTACCAGCAGCTTGCCCGGCTGGTAGGCGAGGATGCCGCGCTCGGTCTTGCGGTGTTCGTCCTGGATATCGCCGACCAGCACCTCCAGCACGTCTTCCATGGTCAGGTAGCCGATCACCTTGCCATCGGCTTCCTCCACCAACACGAAGTGCGCGCCACCCTTGCGGAACTGCTCCAGCAGCTGGGACAACGGCATGTGCCGCGACACGCGCTCCAGCGGGCGGGCGAGGTCCTCGAGGTCGATGGTCTCGGGCAGGTGGTCCAGCTCGGCCAGCTCCAGCAGCAGGTCCTTGATGTGCAGCAGGCCGGTGAACTCCTCGCGCTCGGCGTCATACAGCGGATAACGGCTGAACTTGTGACGGCGCAGCAGGGCGAGGATTTCCTTCAGCGGCGCATGGGCGTCGATGCTGACCATGTCTTCGCGGGAGTTGGCCCAGTCGACCACTTCCAGCTCGCCCATCTCCACGGCCGAGGCCAGCACGCGCATGCCCTGGTCGCTCGGATCCTGGCCGCGGCTGGAGTGCAGGATCAGCTTGAGCTCCTCGCGGCTGTAGTGGTGCTCGTGGTGCGGCCCGGGCTCACCTTGGCCGGCGATGCGCAGGATGGTGTTGGCGCTGGCGTTGAGCAGGTAGATGGCCGGGTACATTGCCCAGTAGAACAGGTACAGCGGCACGGCAGTCCACAGCGACAGCAGCTCGGGCTTGCGGATCGCCCACGACTTCGGTGCCAGCTCGCCGACCACGATGTGCAGGTAGGAGATCACGAAGAAGGCGACGAAGAACGAGATCGCCTTGATCAGCTCGGGGCTGTCCACGCCCACGGCGGCCAGCAGCGGCTCGAGCAGGTGGGCGAACGCCGGCTCGCCGACCCAGCCCAGGCCCAGGGAGGCGAGGGTGATGCCCAGCTGGCAGGCCGACAGGTAGGCGTCGAGCTGGTTGTGCACCTTGCGCAGGATGCTGCCACGCCAGCCGTGCAGCTCGGCGATGGATTCGACCCGGGTGGAACGCAGCTTGACCATGGCGAACTCGGCGGCAACGAAGAAGCCGTTGAGCAGCACCAGGAACAAGGCGAAGAGAATCATGCCGAAATCGGCGAACAACGAGGTGAGGCTGATACCAGGGGAAGGGTCCATGATGGAGTTTTTACGGGGTCCGTCTTTGAATTGAAGAGAAAAAAAGTGCCAGCGATGGCTGGCACGGGGGATCCAATGTAGCGGCTGGAGCCGCAAAAGCAAAGGGGATGCGTCCCATCGCGGGGCAAGCCCGCTCCCACGATCGCTTAGGCAGTGCGTGGGAGCGGGCTTGCCCCGCGATGATTCAGGCTTTGCTTGACACCAATTGCGCCGGCGCGAAGTGGCAGGTAAAGGTGCTGCCATGCCCCGGCACGCTGCTGATTTCCAGGCGTGCGCGATGACGCATCAGCACATGCTTGACGATCGCCAGCCCCAGCCCGGTGCCGCCGGTATTGGACGCACGGCTTGAGTCGACCCGGTAGAAGCGTTCGGTCAGGCGTGGCAGGTGCTTGGCTTCGATCCCCACCCCCGAGTCCTGCACGCTCAGGTGCGCGCCCTGTTCGTCGGCCCACCAGCGGATGCGGATATTGCCTTCGTCCTGGGTGTACTTGACCGCATTGAACACCAGGTTGGAGAACGCGCTGCGCAGCTCCGACTCACTGCCCTTGAGACGAATGCCGGGCGTCGCCTCCAGGCTGATGCGCTGGTTGCGCGGGCCGGACAGGGCCTGGGCGTCGTTCTTGATGGCACCGAGCAGGGTGTCGACCAGCACCGGCTGGTTGTCCGAGGGGTAGTCGGTGGCCTCGAGCTTGGCCAGCAGCAGCAGGTCGTTGAGCAGGGTCTGCATGCGCGAGCCTTGCGCGCTCATCTGCTGCAGGGCGCGGCTCCAGCGTGGGTTCACATCCTCGACGTTGTCCAGCAGCGTCTCCAGGTAACCGGTGATCACCGTCAGCGGCGTGCGCAGCTCGTGGGAAACGTTGGCGACGAAGTCTTTGCGCATCTGTTCCAGCTGGTGGATGCGGGTCACGTCGCGTACCAGCATCAGGTGTTCGTTGTTGCCGTAGCGGGTCAGGTGCAGTTGCACGCGCAGGCGGTCGTTGATCGGCGAGGGGATCTCCAGCGGCTCGGCGTAGTTGTCCGACTCGAAGTACTCCTTGAAGCGCGGGTGGCGCACCAGGTTGGTCACCGGCTGGCCGCCGTCCTGCGGCGTCTTGAAGCCCAGCAGGGTCTCGGCGGCGCGGTTCCACCACTCCAGGTTGCCTTCGCTGTCGAGCATGATCACCGCGTCGCGCAGGGCGGCGGTGGACTCCTGGACCCGGTCGATCACTGCTTGCAGGCGGCCGCGCACGCGCTGGTCGCGGCGTTGCAGGTGGTAGATGCTGTCGAACACCTCGCCCCACAGGCCGTAGCCATCGGGGGGCGCTTCGTCGGGCTGGTGGTTGCGCAGCCAGTCGTGCAGGCGCAGCAGCTGCTTCAGCGTCCAGCCCAGGTACAGGGCCAGGCCGATGGCCAGGCTCCAGCCGTAGTAGCCGCTGACCAGCCCGCCGATCAGGCAGACGGTGATCAGCAGGAGCATGTGGCGAATCAGGGTCGCGTGCCAGTTCTGGTTCAATTGACAGTCCTTGTACAGCGGGCGCTGGGGCTTCGATCAGCTCTTGGTCGAGAAGCGATAGCCGGTGCCGCGGACGGTTTGTACCAGATTTTCATAGGCTTCACCCAGCGCCTTGCGCAGGCGACGGATGTGCACGTCGACGGTGCGTTCCTCGACGTAGACGTTGCCGCCCCAGACCTGGTCGAGCAGTTGGCCACGGGTGTAGGCGCGCTCCTGGTGGGTCATGAAGAACTGCAGCAGGCGGTATTCGGTGGGACCCATCTCGGCCGGCTTGCCGTCGATGGTCACGCGGTGGCTGATCGGGTCGAGCAGCAGGCCACCGACTTCGATCGGCGCCTCGCTGTCGCTCGGGCCGGTGCGGCGCAGCACGGCCTTCAGGCGCGCCACCAGCTCGCGGGGGGAGAACGGCTTGGTGATGTAGTCGTCGGCGCCGACTTCCAGGCCCTGGATCTTGTTGTCCTCTTCACCCTTGGCGGTGAGCATGATGATCGGGATGTCGCCGGTCAGTTCGTCGCGCTTGAGGCGGCGGGCCAGCTCGATGCCCGAGGTGCCCGGCAGCATCCAGTCGAGCAGGATCAGGTCCGGCTTGCGGTCGACGATGATGGCGTGGGCCTGTTGCGAGTTCTCGGCCTCGAGGCAGTCATAGCCGGCCATTTCCAATGCAACGGCGATCATCTCGCGGATAGGCGCTTCGTCGTCGACGATCAGAATGTTTCTGCCAACCATGCTCAATTACCTCTCCCAGGAACGGTGTCTTGGCCCGCATTAGATAACGGAATTATTGCAGCTGTGTGACAGGGTGTTGGCCATTCTGGCGACATTGCGTGACTGGGCTAGGCTTCAGGGGGCCGCGAAGGCGGCGCGGACATTCAATCCACCCCCGAAACAATGGTGATTCCAATGACACGACATACGCTGAGCTGGATGGCCCTTTGCGCTGCGCTGGCAGTGCCGGGGGTGGCGTCGGCTCATCACGCCATGGAAAAGGGCGGCATGTGGGTCGATCATGATGGCATGACGCTGTACACCTTCGACAAGGATGTTGGCGGCAAGTCCATGTGCAACGGCGAGTGCGCCAAGAACTGGCCGCCGTTGATGGTGAAGAAGGACGACGAGGCGCCGAAGGACAAGTGGAGCCATGTCACTCGTGACGACGGCAAGATGCAGTGGGCCTACGACGGCAAGCCGCTTTACACCTTCGTCAAGGACAAGAAGGCCGGGGAGACCACCGGTGATGGCATGAAGGACGTCTGGCATATCGCCAAGCCCTGAAGGTTGATATTTGACCCTGTGGGAGCGGGTTTACCCGCGAATGCTGCGGTGCCGCCGCCATCGCATTCGCGGGTAAACCCGCTCCCACAGAGACGGTGAGCCTCAGCGCAACGCGTAATCCAGCACCACCCCGCCAAAAATCAGCATCCCCGCCCAATGGTTGTGCAGAAACGCCTTGAAGCACGACTCCCGATCCAGCTTGCGCGTCGACCAGAACTCCCAGGCAAAGCACACCGCCGCCGCCAACAGCCCCAGGTGGAACCAGCCGCCCAGCTCGAAACGGTTACCCGCCAGCAACAGGCAGCCCAGCGACAGCAACTGCAAGGTCAGGATGATCACCCGGTCGGCCTCGCCGAACAGGATGGCGGTGGATTTCACGCCGATCTTCAGGTCGTCGTCACGGTCAACCATGGCGTAGTAAGTGTCGTAGCCCACCGTCCACAGCAGGTTGGCGATGTACAGCAGCCAGGCGCTGGCCGGCAGCTCGCCGCCCGCGGCGGTGAAAGCCATGGGTATACCCCAGGAGTACGCCGCGCCCAGCACCACCTGCGGGTAGTAGGTGTAGCGCTTCATGAACGGGTAGCAGAACGCCAGGGCGACCGCGCCGAACGACAGCCATACCGTGGTAGCGTTGGTGCACAGCACCAGCAGGAAACTCAGCCCCACCAGCAGGGCGAACAGCACCAGCGCTTCGCGGGGTTTCACCCGGCCGCTGGCCAGTGGCCGGTCAGCGGTGCGCTTGACGTGGCCGTCCACCTTGCGGTCGGCGAAGTCGTTGATGCAGCAGCCGGCGGCGCGCATCAGCACCACGCCCAAACCGAAGATCAGCACGTTGGCCAGGGTCGGCGAACCGTTGCCGGCGATCCACACCGCCACCAGCGTCGGCCACAGCAGCAGGTAGATGCCGATCGGGCGGTCCATGCGGCTCAGCTGGATGAAGTCCCAGGCCCGTGGGTGCAGGCGGTTGAGCGACTTGAGCAGTTGCAGGTACATCAGCGGTTCTCCTCCTTGGCCGCGTGCCACAGGGCGGGCAGGAACACCTCGGCCACCAGCAGGTCGAGGCCGTCGCGCTCGAAGCGCGAGCGCCGCCCCCACAATCCGGCGCCGGCGACCTCGGCGGGCAGCCAGCCCTGTGGATAACTGCACACTTCGATCGGGTGGCGGACGAACGCCTGGTCACAGAACAGCAGCTCGCCCAGCGAGCGGCTGCCCAGGGTCTCCAGGTCCAGCCCGCCGCGTTCCAGCGCCGTGCGACTGGCCACGCTGCGGGCGAACACCCACGGATGGCCGTGGCCGCGCAGGTAGACCTCGCGCACCCAGCCCTGCGCGCCAGGCGCCAGGCCCAAGGCGGCGCACTCGTCGTCGCGCAGGGGCTGCCAGCCTTCGAACAGGGGCGTGACGCTGAAGTGATCGTGGGAGAGACGGGTCAGGCGACGGGTCAGGGAGCCCTCGTCGAACAGCCAGCCCAGGGTCGGCTGGTCGAGGGTGGTCGCCAGCTGCGGATACGCCAGCCACGCGACAGCGGCTGCTTGCGGGGTTTCGTACGGCACGTCGGTATGCTTGATACAGGCCAGAGAGGCGGCGAGCTTAGCATGTTTGCCCGGACTGCTTGCATACTGCTGGCAGGGCCAGTACAAAGCCCCCACGAATTGCGCGGTAGCCCCTTCGCGGGTAAACCCGCTCCCACAGGTACAGTGCAGCCCTCGGGAACTGCGCGTCCCTTGTAGGAGCGGGCTTGCCCCGCGATGAGGCCGTCAGCTGCAACGCATCCTTAAGCCTGACCGAGGAACAGCAGTAAATGAAGAAGTGGCAATGTATTGTCTGCGGCCTGATCTACGACGAGGCCCAAGGTTGGCCGGACGACGGCATCGCCCCCGGCACCCGCTGGGAAGATGTACCGCAAGACTGGCTGTGCCCCGACTGCGGCGTGGGCAAGAGTGATTTCGAAATGATCGCCATCGGCTGATCGCAACCCTGGCTTGAAGAAGGAACGCACGACATGACGTCCCCCGTGGTGATCATCGGTACCGGCCTTGCCGGCTACAACCTGGCGCGAGAGTTTCGCAAGCTCGACGGCGATACGCCGCTGTTGCTGATCACCGCCGACGACGGTCGCTCCTACTCCAAGCCCATGCTGTCCACCGGCTTCGCCAAGCAGAAGGACGCCGACGGCCTGTGCATGGCCGAACCGGGTGCGATGGCCGAGCAGCTCAAGGCCGAGATTCGTACCCATACCCGCATCAGCGGCATCGACCCAGGCCACAAGCGCCTGTGGATCGGCGAGGAAGCAGTGGAGTACCGCGACCTGGTGCTGGCCTGGGGCGCGCAGACGGTGCAGGTGCCTGTGGAAGGCGATGCCGGCGAGCTGGTCTTCCCGATCAACGACCTGGAGGACTACGCACGCTTTCGCGCTGCGGCCGCGGGCAAGCAGCGTGTGCTGATCCTCGGTGCCGGCCTGATCGGTTGCGAATTCGCCAACGACCTCAGCTTAGGCGGCCTGCACTGCGAGGTCGTCGCCCCCTGTGAGCAGGTGATGCCGACTCTGCTGCACCCAGCTGCCGCCGCAGCCGTGCAGGCGGGCCTGGAAGGACTGGGCGTGCGCTTTCACCTCGGCCCGGTGCTGACCCGCCTGCAGCGGGCAGGGGAGGCGCTCGAGGCGCACCTGTCCGATGGCAGCGTGATTCCCTGCGACCTGGTGGTGTCAGCCATCGGCCTGCGTCCGCGCACCGACCTGGCGGCGGCGGCGGGTTTGCAGGTCAACCGTGGGGTGGTGGTGGACCGCCAGCTGCGCACTTCACATGCCAATATCTTCGCCCTGGGCGACTGCGCCGAGGTCGACGGCATCAACCTGCTGTACGTCATGCCGCTGATGACCTGCGCCCGTGCCCTGGCCCAGACCCTGGCCGGCAACCCGACCGCGGTGGCCTACGGCCCGATGCCGGTCACCGTGAAGACCCCGGCCTGTCCACTGGTGGTATCCCCGGTGCCGCCCGGCCATGAGGGCACCTGGGTGGTCGAAGGCAGCGGCGCCGACCTGAAAGTGCTCTGCCACGGTGCCGATGGCCAGCTGCTGGGCTACGCCCTGACCGGCGGCGCGGTCATGGAGAAACTGGCGCTGAATCGCCAGTTACCGCCCTTGATGGCGTAAATAGCGGGCGTTCTGTCGGAATTATCCTGTTCTTGCCGCGACAATGGCCGCCCAGATACTGGCGCGGCCCCGGTCGGCGTGCCATCCTCACTGGCGTCTGCCGCAGCCTAGAGCCTGCGGTGCCTTGAACGCTGCTCCCTTCGGCAGCACGGCATAACAACAAGAAATCCCGTCAAAGAGGCTTCACTATGCGTAAACCAGAACTCGCCGCCGTCATCGCCGAAAAGGCCGATCTGACCAAGGAAAAGGCCAACCAGGTCCTCAACGCGATTCTCGACAGCATCACCGGCGCGCTCGACAAGGACACCGTCACCCTGGTCGGTTTCGGCACCTTCGAAAAACGCCACCGTGGCGCCCGCACCGGCAAGAACCCGCAGACCGGCCAGCCGGTGAAGATCAAGGCCAGCAATACCGTCGCTTTCAAACCAGGCAAGAACCTGCGTGACAGCGTCAACGTCCCGGCCAAACCTGCCAAGAAAAAGTGATCGAACAGTTTCACCCGACGGGCGCCTGGAGGCGCCCGTTGCGTTTCTGGTAAGCAAATGCGGCGAACTTGCATAATCAGGGCGAGAAACGGATAAACTGCGCGACTCAGTCACTTTTCATTCGAGGCGTGTTGATGAAGTTTCGCTTTCTTCTCTGGGCCATGGGTCTGCTGATGGCCAAGGCCAGCCGCAACAACCCGGCGTTCCAGCAGCAGTTGCAGGACAAGGACCTGGTCTTCCAGATGCAGACGCTCGATGGCAAGGTCGCCCGGCACTTCATCGTCAAGGACCTGCGCATCAGCAGCAAGGGCGGCCTGCACCCGCAGCCGGCCTTCGCCATCGCCTTCAAGGACGCCGCCTACGGCTTCGCCACGCTGCAGGCCGGCAACAAGCAGCTGGCGTTCATGCAGGGGATCCAGGAGAAGAACATCCAGATCAAGGGCAATCCGGCGCTGGTGATCTGGTTCCAGGGCTTGATGAAGTACCTGAAGCCGAAGAAGAAGGCCTGAGCCCCAGGCGCAGGGCTTCTCTGTAGGAGCGGCCTTGTGCCGCGAATGGGCTGCGTAGCAGCCCCAGCTGGTCTGCGCCATTATTGAAATTGCTGGGGCCGCTTCGCGCCCCTTTCGCGGCGCAAGGCCGCTCCTACAGAGTGATCTTAATGCGAGTGCGGCGCGTGGAACTGCGACGCCAGCTCGCGCAGCAGGGCCTCGGCCTCCAGCACCTTGTTCACCACCTCTTCGGCCTTGTCCCGGGTCAGCCCCAGGCGCTCGAGCAGGGCATCCGGGATCTCGTCCTTCGGCCCCGAGCCGATTCCCCGGGCGCGCAGCAGGCGCGTCGCCAGGCACACCAGGTTGGGGAACGCCGCATAATCGCCGGCGTACGCCGGATCGTGCTGGAAGCGCAGGGCCGTGGACAGCTCGTCGGGCATGTCCCACAGCTTCATCAGCCAGGCCCCGATCTGTTCACGGCTGATCCCCAGCAGGTGCTGTTCCACATAGCTGTGGCACAGGTGCGGGTTGACCTCCAGGTGGCGGCAGATCAGCGAGAAGTGCGGCGGGAAGACGTGGGCCAGCAGCAGGTAACCGAAGTTGTGCAGCAGGCCGGCCAGGTAGGTCAGGCCCGCTTCCGGGCGCTCGGCGCGCGGCATGGCGCGGGTCAGGCCCTCGATCACCGCGGCGGTGTAGATCGACTGCTGCCAGTACGGCGTGGCCTGTTGCGGGTGGTCCTTGGGCAGGCTCAGGGTCTTGCCCAGCGCCAGGCCCAGGGCCAGGTTGATCACCAGGTCGAAGCCCAGCACGCGGACGATGGCGTCCTCCACCGAGCGAATCTTGCCGGGCGAGGCGTAGTACGGAGAGGCAGCCCAGCTGACCACCTGCGCGGCCAGGGCCGGGTCGGTCTCCACCACACCGGTGATGTCGTCGATGCTGGCATTGGGGTCGACGCGCAGCTTGATGATCTTCTGCGCGGTGTCGGCCAGCGGCGGAATCTCGATGGTCTGCTCCAGGCGTTGCTGGATGCGGCGGGCGGTGAAGGCCTGGACGGCGCGGATGACTTCCTTGGGAGGGCCGTCCAACTGATCGAAACTCAGGCGAATATCGCTGATCTGCTGGCCGAACGTGCTGGCGCTGGCCTTGAACAGCATCTTCTTGAAGGCTGTCCTGCCGATTTCCAGGAGCAGGCCGGCTTCGCCGGACTGGATCAGCAGGGTCTCGTTGTCGAGCAGGCTCTTTTCGTACTGGCACGGCGAGCTGGTCAGGGCGGGAATGGCCGGCAGGGCCTTGAGGTGATGCTTGTCGAGCATCTGCTTCAGGCGCTCCAGCGGCACGGCCTTGAGCTTGCGGCCGGTCAGCTCTTCAAGGCGCTTGAGGTCCAGCAACTGGCTTTGCGGGAACAGCACCATCAAGGCACCGATCTCGTCATCGAGCAGCACGGCCTGCACCCGCGAGGCGGCCGGCAGCCCCGGGTGCTCGGGCACCTCGCGGAAGCTGACGCCGAGCTTGTCGAGCAACAGCCGGATGACAGACGGTGCGTGTAGGGTTGCGGTATCCAGGGCAACTTCAGTCATGGCCTGTATCCAATCATTCTGTAAACGCGAAGTATAACCAGCCTGTCCGACAAGCTGGATCCATTATGGGACGGGCGTCACACCTGGCCATATTGTTGACCGTGGCGCAGCCAGCGATCGAGCAACGGGCTGACGTGGTCGGGCCAGCGTGCCAGCAGGGCCTGGGCGGCGTCGCGTACGGCCGGCAGCAGGTCGGCGTCGCGCATCAGGTCGGCGACCTTGAACTGTAGCAGGCCGGTCTGGCGGGTCCCGAGCATCTCGCCGGGGCCACGCAACTCCAGGTCCTTCTCTGCTATGACGAATCCGTCGTTGGTTTCCCGCATGATGCCCAGGCGCTCGCGGCCGATCTGCGACAGCGGCGGGTGATAGAGCAGCACGCAGTGGCTCACCGCGCTGCCCCGGCCGACCCGGCCACGCAGCTGGTGCAGCTGGGCCAGGCCCAGGCGCTCGGGGTTCTCGATGATCATCAGGCTGGCATTGGGCACGTCGACGCCGACCTCGATCACCGTGGTGGCCACCAGCAGTTGCAGGTCGCCGGCCTTGAACTCGGCCATCACCGCGGCCTTTTCCGCAGGCTTCATGCGCCCGTGGATCAGGCCCACGCGCAGCTCGCCCAGGGCGCTGCCCAGCTCTTCGAAGGTGCTCTCGGCGGCCTGGCAGGTCAGCTCTTCGGACTCTTCGATCAGGGTGCACACCCAGTAGGTCTGGCGGCCTTCGGCACAGGCGGCGCGGACCCGCTCGACCACCTCGAAGCGGCGGCTGTCGGCGACCAGCACGGTGTTCACCGGGGTACGTCCGGGCGGCAGCTCGTCGAGGACCGAGGTGTCGAGGTCGGCATAGGCGCTCATGGCCAGGGTGCGCGGGATCGGCGTGGCGGTCATGATCAGCTGGTGCGGGCACAGCTGGCCCATGACGCCCTTCTTGCGCAGGGCCAGGCGCTGCTGCACGCCGAAGCGGTGCTGTTCGTCGATGATCGCCAGGGCCAGGTGCTTGAACTGCACCTCGTCCTGGAACAGCGCGTGGGTGCCGACCACCATGGGCGCGCCATTGGCGATCTGCTCCAGGGCGCTGGCGCGGGCCTTGCCCTTGAGCTTGCCGGCCAGCCAGGCGACCTCGATGCCCAGCGGTTCGAGCCAGCGCTTGAAGGTGATGTAGTGCTGTTCGGCGAGGATCTCGGTGGGCGCCATCAGGGCGACCTGGTAACCCGCTTCCAGAGCCTGCAGGGCGGCCAGCGCGGCGACCACTGTCTTGCCGGCGCCTACGTCGCCTTGCACCAGGCGCATCATCGGCTCGTGCTGGCTGAGATCGTAGGCAATTTCGTTGCCGACCCGCTGCTGGGCGCCGGTCGGGCTGAAACCGAGGTTGGCCAGGTACTGCGCCGGCAGGCGGCTGGCCTTGGGCAGCACCGGCGCCCGCAGGCTGCGCTGGCTCTCGCGCAGGCGTTGCTGCGAGAGCTGGTGGGTCAGCAGCTCCTCGAAGGCCAGGCGATGCTGGGCCCAGTGATGGCCCTCGGCGAGTTCCTCGAGGTCGGCGTCTGCCGGCGGGTTGTGCAGGTAGCGGATGGCGTCGCTGAGCGGCGCCAACTGGTAGTCGCGGGCCAGTTCGTCGGGCAGCCAGTCGGGCAGGCTGCGCGGGCCGAGCAGGCCGAGGCTCTGCTGGCACAGCAGGCGCAGGCGCTGCTGGGTCAGGCCTTCGGTGGTCGGGTAGATCGGTGTCAGCGTCTGTTCGACCGGCGGCGGTGCTTCGTCGCCGTTCAGCGCCCGGTATTCCGGGTGGTAGATCTCCAGCCCCGAGGCGCCGGGGCGGGCTTCACCATAGCAGCGCAGGTGGGTGCCACGCTTGAGGCCCTCCTTCTGCGCATTGCTGAAATGGTAGAAGCGCAGGCTCAGCGTGCCGCTGCCGTCGCCCAGGCGCACCACCAGGCTGCGGCGCTTGCCCATGGTCACGTCGGCCCCGCTGACCACGCCCTCGATGACTGCGTCCTGGCCTGGACGCAACTGGCCGATGGGCACCACGCGGGTGCGGTCCTGGTAGCGCAGCGGCAGGTGGAACAGCAGGTCCTGCAGGTTCTCCAGACCGACCTTGGCGAGTTTTTCCGCCATGGCGTCGCCTACGCCCTTGAGCGTGGTGACCGGGACGTTCGACAGCTCGGTCATGGGTTCAGGCCGGTTGTTCCACCGGCGGCTTGGCCACCGAGCAGAGGCGGATCGAGTCGGCGAGGATCTCGATGGCCTTCGGCCGCGGGAAGCTGGCGCGCCAGGCGATGGCCACGGTACGGAACGGTGCGGGCGCGGTCAGCGGACGGACTTCGATGACGCCCGGCGCGTAATGATGGCTGTGCACCGCCGACAGCGGCAGGATCGACACGCCCAGGCCCGAGGCGACCATGTGGCGGATGGTTTCCAGCGAGCTGGACTCGACCGTGGTGTGCTTGGAACCCTCGCCGCCCTTGTTCAGCGTCGGGCAGGCCTCGAGCACCTGGTCGCGGAAGCAGTGGCCCTCGCCGAGCAGCAACAGGCTCTTGTCGTTGAGCATGGCGGTGTCGATGGTGTCCTTGGCGGTCCACGGGTGGTCGGCTGGCATCAAGGCGCAGAACGGCTCGTCGTACAGCGGCAGGGTCAGCACGTCGGCCTCGTTGAACGGCAGGGCGATGATCACCGCGTCCAGTTCGCCGTTGCGCAGCTTTTCGCGCAGCACGTGGGTGAAGTTCTCTTCGATGTACAACGGCATCTGCGGCGCCACGCGGTGCAGCTGCGGGATCAGGTGCGGGAACAGATAGGGGCCGACGGTGTAGATGGCGCCGACCTTGAGTGGCGCGGTCAGCTGGTTCTTGCCGGCCTGGGCCAGCTCGCGGATACCTTGGGCCTGCTCCAGTACCTTCTGCGCCTGGGCGACGATGCTCTCGCCGACCGGCGTGAGGCGCACCGCGCTCTTGCTGCGCTCGAAGATCAGCACGCCGAGTTCGTCCTCGAGCTTCTTCACGCCCACCGACAGGGTCGGCTGGCTGACGTGGCAACGCTCGGCCGCGTGGCCGAAGTGCTGCTCTTGCGCGAGGGTGACGATGTAGCGAAGTTCGGTGAGGGTCATAACGTGCGTCCATGAAGTTGCGGCCCCAGCATAGCGGCTGCAATCGATAGACGCACGTTATCAGACTTGCCGTTTTGTGACAGAAACAAAAACGTCAGCGTCGGTCCAGCGAGTAGACGAACGGCGCGACGACTTCGATCGTGCCATTGTTCAGCAACTCCGCCGGAGGCTTGGGCACCGTGCCGGCACGGCGGATCATCTCCAGCGTGGCCCGGTCCAGCGCCGCGCTGCCGGAACCGCCGGCCAGCGCGTACGAGACCACCTTGCCTTCGGCGTCGACCACGAAGCGCAGGCGGTTGATGCCCTGCAGTCCGCGACGGCGAGCGTCCTCGGGGTACTTCTTGTACTTGGCCAGGTGACGCAGCAGATCGCTCTGCCAGCTTGGCAGGGCATTGCTGTTGGACGCGATGCTCGGCTGTGGCGCCGCCGACTTCTGCGGTGGCGTGTTGCTCGGCGGCGTGTCCGCGACGTCGTCCTTGGCCGGTGGTTCGTCCTTCGGCGGCTCAAGCTTCTTCTCGGGCTTGGGCGGCTGTGGCTTGGCCTTGGGCTTGGGCGGCTTGGGAATGGCGATCTTCGGCTTCGGTGCCTCTGCCAGCTTCGGCAGTGGCGGTTCCTCGACCGGCGTCGGCGGTTTCGGGGCGGCCTTGGGCGGTGGCGGCGGCGCGGGCTCGGGCAGCGGTGCCAGCTCGACCATCATCGCTGCCGGCGGCAACTCGAGGGCCTGGGGCACCGACCAGTTGAGCGTCAGCAGCACGGCGACTGCGTGCACACCCAGCACGATCGCCAGGCTGCCACCGTAGCGCGCCATGTTTGAGCGCGTTTTCGTCATTTCTTGGCTGCCGTCTCGAGTCCGACCAGGCCGACCTTGAGGTAGCCGGCGGCGCGCATGGTGTTCATCACTTCCATCAGGTCGCCGTAGTCGACGCCCTTGTCAGCCTGGAAGAAGATGGTGGTTTCCTTGTCGCCCTTGGTCTTGGCGTCGAGCATGGCGCCAAGCTGGTCGCGCTGGGCCACCTCGTCGTCGCCGAGGTAGAGCTTCTTGTCGGCCTTGACGCTGACGAACACCGGCTTCTCGGGCCTCGGCGCGGGCTTCGCGGTCGAGGCGGGCAGGTCGACCTTGATGTCGACCGTGGCCAGGGGCGCCGCGACCATGAAGATGATCAGCAGCACCAGCATCACGTCGATGAACGGCGTGACGTTGATTTCGTGGTTCTCGGCGAGGTCATCGCCACCTTCGTTGAGATGCAGGCCCATGGCTTACCCCACTTTCACCATGTGCGGGGCGGCGCGCTCGCTGCCCTGGTGGTCCAGATCGCGGCTGACCAGCAGCAGGACCTGGGCGGAGGCGTCGGACACCTGTGCCTTGTAGCCGGCGATGGAGCGGGCGAAGACGTTGTAGATGACCACGGCCGGGATCGCGGCGACCAGGCCCAGGGCGGTGGCCAGCAGGGCTTCGGCGATGCCCGGGGCGACCACGGCGAGGTTGGTGGTCTGGGTCTTGGCGATGCCGATGAAGCTGTTCATGATGCCCCACACGGTGCCAAACAGGCCGACGAACGGCGCGGTAGAACCGATGGTGGCCAGCACGCCGGTGCCGCTGCTCATGGTCCGGCCGCTGGCGGCCACCAGGCGCTCCAGGCGGAAGCTGACGCGTTCCTTGATGCCTTCCTTCTCGCGAGCGTTGGCCGACAGGCGCATCTCTTCGAGGGCGTCATGCACCAGGGTGTGGGCCAGGGTGCCTTCCTTGTTCGAGACCTCGCTGGCCTCTTTCAGGCTCACCGAGCGCTTCAGGGCGGCGATCTCGCCACGCAGGCGGCGCTTGGCGCCCATCAGTTCGAAGCCCTTGGCGATCCAGATGGTCCAGGTGATGATCGAGGCGATGGCCAGGCCGATCATCACGGCCTTCACCACCACGTCGGCGTTCTTGTACATGCCCCATGGGGACAGGTCGTGGGCCATGCCCAGCGAGGTGTCTTCGACCATCGCCTGCACGTTCTCGTCGGCCGGAGCCTGGCCTTCCACCGGAGCATTTGCGTCAGCAGGCGCGGCGATCGGCGCGGCAACCGGTGCCTGGCCTTCGGCGGCAGGCGTGGCCGGGGCGGTGGCAGCGGCGGCTGCCGGGGTAGCGGCGACAGGCTCATCGGCCATGGCTGCCGGGGCCAGTACCAGGCTGAACATCAGCGCGGCAATGGCGCGCCAGGCGCGCGACGGGGTTGGCGAAGCGGAAGGTTGAGTACGTGTCATGCTGGCCGGACCTGATGAAGAGAAATGGGTTGAGTTCTTCAAGGCCTCGAAGCAGGCCGAGAACAGACAGGGCCGCCATTATTGCAAGTAATTCTTGTTAACAAAAGTAATACTGTTGCTTTTTTTGACCTTGGTATAGCCGTTTATCGCGCTAACCCGATAGCCTGTGCCTTTCGCATTAGGAGGTTCGGTATGTCAGACGTTTCAGCTTTGATCGTGGGTTGCGGTGATGTGGGCAGCCGCCTGGCCCGCCAACTGCTTGCTCAAGGCTGGCAGGTCAGCGGCTTGCGCCGTTCGGTCGATCAGCTGCCCGAAGGGGTTCGGCCGATCGCCGCCGATCTGGCCGAGCCGCAGATACCGAGCGCCTGGCCTGAGCAGGGGCCTGATTACCTGGTGTATTGCGTGGCGGCCAGCCAGCACGATGAAGCCGGCTACCAGGCGGCCTATGTCGAAGGTCTGCGCCATGTGCTGGGATGGCTGGCGGCGAAAGGGCAGCGGCCACGACGCCTGGTGTTCGTGTCCAGTAGCAGCGTGTATGCGCAGCAGGACGGTGAATGGATTGCCGAAGCGGCAGCCACGCAGCCCGAGGGCTATTCCGGCAAGGTGATGCTCGAGGCCGAGCGGCTGGCGCTGGACAGCGGCATTCCCGCGACGATCGTGCGCCTGACCGGCATCTATGGGCCGGGGCGTGAGTGGTTGCTGAGCCAGGTGCGCCAGGGTTACCGCGTGGCCGAGGAGCCGCCGTTGTACGGCAACCGTATCCATGCCGAGGATGCCGCCGGCCTGATAGCGCACCTGCTGCGCGCCGATGCCCGGGGTGTTGCGCTGGACGACTGCTATATCGGTGTCGATGACGATCCGGCGCCGCTGGCCGAGGTGGTGGCCTGGCTGCGCGAGTACCTGGGCGTTACCCAGTGGTCGGATGAGCAGCGGGTGCGGCGTACCGGCAGCAAGCGTTGCAGCAATGCGCGGGCGCGGGCGTTGGGGTGGGTGCCGCAGTACCCGAGCTACAAAGAGGGGTATGCGGCCATTCTCGAGGGAAGAAACTAACCTTCAAGGCTTGATGCGCCCCCTTGTAGGAGCGGCCTTGTGCCGCGAAAGGGCTGCGAAGCAGCCCCAGCAATCCATGCGGCGCCTCTTGAATCCTGGGGCTGCTTCGCAGCCCTTTCGCGGCGCAAGGCCGCTCCTACAGAGGGCGTGCGCGCTTCAGTCCTTTTCCAGCACCCACTGCCGCGCACCGGCGGTCAGTTGCGGCATTTCATCCGGCTGGGCGCGGTTCACCGCCTGGAAGATCTCCAGGGTGTCGCCGTCGCGCTTGAAGATCCACGGCGCGCCGCGCTGGTTGCGCTCCAGCCACAGGCTGTCGTTGCCATCGCCCATGGTCGCGCAGTCGCCCGCCAGGCACAGGGCGAAGCGGTCGGGGCCGGGCAGGCCGGTGACGTTGCCGGTGTCGCTGAAGCGCACCACGGCGCCCTTGCCCTGGCCTTCGACGATCTTCCAGTCGCCGCCCAGGTATTGCTGGTACAGCGCCTTCTCGAAGCTGCCGCCCAGCGGCGTGTTCTGTGGGCCTTCGCTGCGCACGAAGGTTTGCTGGTGACCGGACGGGTCGATCGCCAGCAACTCGTCGCCGTCGAGCTTGAGCTGTTCGACCAGGCCACCTTCGAAGCTGACCTGCCAGTCTTTCTCGTTGGCGCTCAGACGCCCGTCGGCCGCCTCGAAGCCATTGCTGAAGCTGGCCTGCTGGTTCTTGACGTCGATCTTCCATTCGAACACCGGGCCCTGGGCGTCGAGGGCCTGGCGCAGGCTGGTGCCTTTGCGGGCGGCGTCGATGGCGGCCTGGTTGATCCAGGTGCCGTTGAAGTCTTCGGGTTTGTGGCTGGCGCAGCCGCCCAGGAGCAGGGCTGCCAGCGCGAGAGGCAATGCGTGGCGCATGGGGGAAACCTTGGGGCAGGAGAGGGTGGTGACGGGCGTGGCGCCCGTCACCGGGGGTATTACTCGAGGACCAGGATGGCGTCCATTTCGACCTGGGCACCCTTCGGCAGCGCGGCTACGCCGATGGCGGCGCGGGCTGGGTAAGGCTGTTCGAAGTAACGGCCCATGATTTCGTTGACCTTGGCGAAGTGGCTCAGGTCGGTGAGGAAGATGTTCAGCTTGACGATGTCCTTGAACGAGCCGCCAGCGGCTTCGGCCACCGACTTCAGGTTCTCGAACACCTGGACGGTCTGGGCTTCGAAGCCTTCGACCAGTTCCATGGTCTTTGGATCGAGCGGGATCTGGCCCGACATGTACACGGTGTTGCCAGCCTTGATCGCTTGCGAGTAGGTGCCGATGGCGGCAGGGGCCTTGTCGCTGGTGATGACGGTCTTGCTCATGATGACTCCTTGCGGTTGGCGGACTACGCACGCATCCGGGTGATGCGGACCACGCCGGTCAAGGTGCGCAGCTTCTTGATCACACGGGCCAGGTGCACGCGGTCGTGCACGCTGACCACCAGTTGGACCACGCTGATACGGCCGTCGCGTTCGTCCATGCTGATTTTCTCGATGTTGCCGTCGGCGGCGTTGACGCTGCTGGCCAGCAGCGCGATCAGGCCGCGCTGGTGCTCCAGCTCGACGCGCAGCTCGACGTTGAACTCGCCGGTGATGTCCTTGGCCCAGGAGAGCTGCAGGCACTTCTCCGGGTTGTGGCGGACTTCACTGATGTTGCGGCAGTCTTCCAGGTGCACGACCATGCCCTTGCCGGCCGACAGATGGCCGACGATAGGGTCGCCCGGGATCGGGGTGCAGCACTTGGCGTAGCTGAGCACCAGACCCTCGGTGCCGCGGATCGCCAGCGGGCCTTCCGGCGCCGGCAGCTGCTCGCCTTCGGCGGACAACAGGCGGCGGGCGACCACGTAGGCCATGCGGTTGCCCAGACCGATGTCCTCGAGCAGGTCCTCGAGCAGTTCCAGGCGGTACTCGGCGAGGATCGACTGGATGCGTTCCTGGGGGATCTTCTCCAGGCTGCTGTCGAAGCCGGTCAGCACCTTGTTCAGCAGGCGCTCGCCAAGGCTGATGGACTCGGAGCGACGCTGCTGCTTGAGGGCGTGGCGGATGTGCGTGCGTGCCTTGCCGGTGACCACGAAGTTGAGCCAGGCCGGGTTTGGCCGGGCGCCCGGTGCGCTGACGATCTCGACGGTGGAGCCGCTCTGCAGTGGCTCGGACAGCGGCGCCAGGCGGCGGTTGATACGGCAGGCGATGCAGCTGTTGCCAACGTCGGTGTGCACCGCGTAGGCGAAGTCGACGGCGGTGGAGCCCTTGGGCAGCTCCATGATCCGGCCTTTGGGGGTGAAGACGTAGACCTCGTCCGGGAACAGGTCGATCTTCACGCTCTCGATGAATTCCAGCGAGTTGCCGGCACGCTGCTGCAGCTCGAGGATGCCCTTGACCCACTGACGGGCGCGGGCGTGGCTGCCCTTGGGCTGCTCTTCCTCGTTGGACTTGTACAGCCAGTGCGCGGCGATGCCGTTGTTGGCCATCTCTTCCATTTCGCGGGTGCGGATCTGGATCTCGATGGGCACGCCGTGCATGCCGAACAGCGTGGTGTGCAACGACTGGTAGCCGTTGGCCTTGGGGATCGCGATGTAGTCCTTGAACCGACCCGGCAGCGGCTTGTACAGGTTGTGCACGGCGCCGAGCACGCGGTAGCAGGTGTCGACCTTGTCGACGATGATGCGGAAGGCGTACACGTCCATGATCTCGGTGAAGGCGCGGCGCTTGCCGCGCATCTTCTTGTAGATGCCATAGAGGTGTTTCTGCCGGCCGCTGACCTCGCCCTGGATGCCGTCGGCGGCCAGGCAGTTGGCCAGCGAGGTCTCGATCTTGGCGACGATTTCCTTGCGGTTGCCTCGCGCGCTCTTGACCGCCCGGTGGATCAGCGACGAACGCATCGGGTGCATGGCCTTGAAGCCGAGGTCCTCGAACTCGACGCGCACGGTGTGCATCCCCAGGCGGTTGGCGATGGGGGCGTAGATTTCGAGGGTTTCCTTGGCGATGCGCCGGCGTTTTTCGCCGGACAGTACTTCCAGGGTGCGCATGTTGTGCAGGCGGTCGGCCAGCTTGACCAGGATCACGCGGATATCGCGGGCCATGGCCATGGCCATCTTCTGGAAGTTCTCGGCCTGCGCCTCGGCCTTGGTCTCGAAGTTCATCTGGGTCAGCTTGCTGACCCCGTCGACCAGCTCGGCGACGGTCTCGCCGAATTGCTGGCTCAAGGCTTCCTTGGCGATGCCGGTGTCTTCGATCACGTCGTGCAGCATGGCCGCCATCAGGCTCTGATGGTCCATGTGCATGTCGGCGAGGATGCTGGCGACCGCCAGCGGGTGGGTCACGTAGGGCTCGCCGCTGCGGCGGCGCTGGCCATCGTGGGCCTGCTCGGCGTAGAAGTAGGCCCGGCGAACCAGGTTGACCTGTTCGGGGCCCAGGTAAGTCGACAGCCGTTCGGCGAGGGCTTCTATACCCGGCATGGTTTCACCTCTTGCTGAAGAAGAGGGCCTTGCGCCGCACGGTGTCGACTGGGCATCAATCAGACGGCCTCGTTGTTCTCGTCCTCGAACGCGGCGAATACCGGATCCTCGGTGACGATCTCTTCGGCGGCGATGAACTCTGGCGTGACGATGCCTTCGGCGATTTCACGCAGGGCGACGACGGTCGGCTTGTCGTTTTCCCACGCAACGCGTGGCTCTTTGCCGCCGGTAGCCAGCTGGCGGGCGCGCTTGGTCGAGAGCATGACCAGCTCAAAGCGGTTATCCACGTGTTCCAGGCAGTCTTCAACAGTTACGCGGGCCATGGTCTTCCTCAGTAGCAAATGCGGTAGGCGTGCGCCCAGAATGGGCAGGCGGACTCGATAGTTTAAAAAATCACCAGCCAATAGGGAAGGGCTGTTTTGTCGGGTGTGCCTGTGGCGCTTCTATCGCGGGGCAAGCCCGCTCCCACGTTGCCCGTTTCGGGAACACATTCGTGGGAGCGGGCTTGCCCCGCGATAGGGCCGATCCAGACAACTGGAGCCAACCGCCGATGCCCGACAATAGCGTGCCGTCCATCGCCGACACAACCGCCCCTGACGCGTTAACGCAACATTGCGTCGCGCAGGCGCGGAGTCAGCTCCTCGAACAGCGTCTGCACCGAGCGCAGGGCGCGGCAATCGGGTCGGGTCAGCAGCCACAACTGGGTGTCGCAGCCGGGCAGCGGGCCGCTCAGCGCCTCGACGCCGGGCAGGTCGTGGACCATGTAGTCGGGCAGTGCCGCCACGCCCAGGCCGGTGGTCACCAGTTGGGCGATGGTCGACATGCCGCTGCACTGGTAGCGCGGGATCAGCCCCGGGTGATGCTGGTTACGCCAGACCACCGTGGCGTGGTCCTGCATGGAATCGTCGGGGGCGATCCATGGCACGTTGGCGGCGGACTCCTGCAGGCGCTCGCGCAGCACCGGCAGGCCGCAGACCACGTAGGAGGTCGAGCCCAGGCAGCGGCCCACCAGGTGTTCCGGCGGCGTGTTGGTCAGGCGCAGGGCGATGTCGGCATCGCGGCGACTGAGGTTGGCGAAGGTGTTGGAGGTGCCCATTTCCAGCGACAGCGCCGGGTAGTTGGGCATGAACTCGGCCAGCGCCGGCAGCAGCAGGCTGTGCAGCACCGCCTCGGTGCAGGTCAGGCGCACGGTGCCGCTGACCACCTGCTCACCGCTGGTCAGGGCGATGCGCGCCGCGTCCAGCGCCTGTTCGGCGCGCTCGGCCTGCTCGGCCAGGGCCTGGGCGGTATCGGTGGGCAGGTAGCCCTTGCGGCTCTTGACGAACAGCGCGGTACCCAGCGCCGATTCCAGCCGGCGGATCGAGCGGAAGACCGTGGAAACGTCGACCTTGAGCAGTTCGGCGGCCTTGGCCAGGGAGCGGCCGCGCTCCAGCGCCAGGACCAGTGAGAGGTCTGCATGGTTGATCTGATATTGCATCGGTGCACGCTCTGCTTGCCAAAATGCCAATGTCTGTTGCGTTGAGGCCATTTTATAGTGGAACGGCCCCCGGGAATCAATGCAGCCGGTCGGCAACAAGCCCCCCACGATGGGCCAGTTAAAAGAACAACAGCAGCACCATCGTCGCCTGCCAAGGCGTCATCCGCAGTTCCCCACATCGCCGCTCCAAATCGAAGGATGTACAGCCATGACGTCGGTCTCCCCGTGCGCCAGTTCTTCCCGCGAGATGAATGAGTTCCTGGATGCCCATCCGGATACCCAGTACGTCGACCTGCTGATCTCCGACATGAACGGGGTGGTGCGCGGCAAGCGCATCGAGCGCGCCAGCCTGCACAAGGTGTACGAGAAGGGCATCAACCTGCCAGCCTCGCTCTTCGCCCTGGACATCAACGGCTCGACCGTCGAAAGCACGGGCCTGGGCCTGGACATCGGTGACGCCGACCGTATCTGTTTCCCGATTCCCGGCACGCTCTGCGACGAGCCATGGCAGAAGCGCCCGACCGCGCAGTTGCTGATGACCATGCACGAACTGGACGGCGCGCCGTTCTTCGCCGACCCGCGCGAGGTGCTGCGCCAGGTGGTGAGCAAGTTCGACGACCTGGGCCTGGATATCTGCGCCGCGTTCGAACTGGAGTTCTACCTGATCGACCAGGACAACCTCAACGGCCGTCCGCAGCCGCCGCGCTCGCCGATCTCGGGCAAGCGCCCGCAGTCGACCCAGGTGTACCTGATCGACGACCTCGACGAATACGCCGACTGCCTGCAGGACATGCTCGAAGCGGCCAAGGAGCAAGGCCTGCCTGCCGACGCCATCGTCAAGGAAAGCGCCCCGGCGCAGTTCGAGGTCAACCTGCACCACGTCGCCGACCCGATGAAGGCCTGCGACTACGCGATCCTGCTCAAGCGCCTGATCAAGAACGTCGCCTACGACCATGAGATGGACTCCACCTTCATGGCCAAGCCCTATCCGGGCCAGGCGGGCAACGGCCTGCATGTGCACATCTCGCTGCTGGACAAGAAGACCGGCAAGAACATCTTTGCCAACGACGACCCGCTGCAGAGCGACACCCTGCGCCACGCCATCGGCGGCGTATTGGAGACCATGCCGGCGTCGATGGCCTTCCTGTGCCCGAACATCAACTCCTACCGCCGCTTCGGCGCCCAGTTCTACGTGCCCAACGCACCGAGCTGGGGCCTGGACAACCGCACCGTGGCGGTCCGCGTGCCGACCGACAGCAGCGAGAACGTGCGCATCGAGCACCGCGTGGCCGGCGCCGACGCCAACCCGTACCTGATGCTCGCGGCGATCCTCGCTGGCATCCATCACGGCTTGACCAACAAGGTCGAGCCGGACGCGCCGATCGAGGGCAACTCGTACGAACAGCTGGAACAGAGCCTGCCGAACAACCTGCGCGACGCCCTGCGCGCGCTGGACGACAGTGAAGTCCTCAACCAATACATCAGCCCGGACTACATCGACATCTTCGTGGCCTGCAAGGAGAGCGAGCTGGCCGAATTCGAAGTGTCGATCTCCGACCTCGAGTACAACTGGTACCTGCACACGGTGTAAGCCCATGAGCGCAATTGCGGTCCCCTTGATCGGTGTCAGCGCCTGCCGCCAGCAGGTGGGGAAGAACTCGTCGCACACGGTGGGCGACAAGTATGTCGAGGCCGCAGGCTTTGCCGGGCTGCCGCTGATCCTGCCGGCGCGTGATGGCGGCAGCGACACCCAGGCGCTGCTGGCCCGGCTCGATGGCATTCTTTTTACCGGTTCGCCTTCAAATGTCGAGCCGCATCATTACAATGGCGCCCCCAGCGCGGAAGGTACCCGGCACGATCTTGCACGTGACCGCCTGACCTTGCCGCTGCTGCAGGCGGCCATTGCCGCCGGTGTGCCGGTGTTGTGCATCTGCCGTGGCTTCCAGGAACTGAACGTGGCCCTTGGCGGCAGCCTGCACCAGCGGGTGCAGGAGTTGCCCGGCTACCTGGACCACCGTGAACCTGAGGACGCACCCCTGGAGGTGCAATACGGCCCTCGTCACCCTGTCGGCATCGAGCCGGGTGGGGTGTTCGAGCGCCTGGGCCTGGCTGCGCAGTTCGAGGTCAACTCGCTGCACAGCCAGGGCATCGACCGCCTGGCCCCGGGCCTGCGTGTCGAAGCACGGGCCCCGGATGGCCTGATCGAAGCGGTGTCGATGCCTGATGCGCCGGGCTTTGTTGTCGGCGTGCAGTGGCACCCTGAATGGCGTTTCGCCGAAAACCCGGTTTCGCTGCGCCTGTTCGAGGCGTTCCGCGAGGCCTGCATTGCCCATGCTGCACGGGAGGGTGCGCGCCAGGAGCGATTCTGACGTCACCCGAAAGTCTCGGATGACTCACCCCCAAAGCGAGCTTTCAATGAGTGGAAGCGGGCCCTCTACGGCGGGTCTGTGACAACAATTCCAATAGTTACGGCAAATACTCATGAGCGATTACACAGAAGCCGGACGCCCACCCGACGTGGCGTCCGACTCGGGCAACACCCAGCGCGGCAAGGGCCTGGCCAAGGGCCGCCTCGGCCTGCTGGCCAGCGTCGTGCTGGGCATTTCCACCATCGCCCCGGTCTACACCCTGACCGGCGCGCTCGGCCCGACCGTGCGCGAAGTCGGCGCCCACCTGCCGGCGGTGTTCATTGTCGGCTTCCTGCCGATGCTGCTGGTGGCCCTGGGTTACCGCGAGCTGAATTCGGCGGAGCCCGACAGCGGCACCTCCTTCACCTGGTCGGCCCGGGCTTTTGGCCCGATGATCGGCTGGATCGGCGGCTGGGGGCTGGTGGTCGCCACCACCATCGTGCTGTCCAACCTGGCGGGCGTGGCGGTGGACTTCTTCTACCTGTTCCTGGCCCAGATCACCGGCAACCAGGAACTGGCGGCACTGGCGGACAACCTGTTGGTCAACGTCACCACCTGTTGCGTGTTCATTGCCCTGGCGGTGTGGATCTGCTGTCGCGGCATGGCCACCACCATGACCGTGCAGTACGGCCTGGTGGCCTTGCAACTGCTGGTGCTGATCGGCTTCGCCTTCGCCGCCTTCGGCGAGACCACCGCGCCGCCGCCGCTGGCATTCGATCTTGCCTGGTTCAACCCGTTCGGCGTCGAGTCGTTCTCGGCGTTCGCTGCGGGCCTGTCGTTGTCGATCTTCATCTTCTGGGGTTGGGACGTGTGCCTGACCGTCAGCGAAGAGTCGGTCGGCAGTGAAGAAGTGCCCGGCAAGGCCGCCACCTGGACCGTGCTGCTGATTCTCGGCCTGTACCTGCTCACCGCCATCGCCACCCTGCAGTTCGCCGGGATCAGCGAGGATGGCCTGGGCCTGGGCAATCCGCGCATCCAGGAGAACGTGTTCGCCCACCTGGCCGGCCCGGTCATGGGGCCGCTGGCGATCCTGATGTCCATCGCCGTGCTGGCCAGCACCGCCGCCTCGCTGCAGTCGACCTTCGTCTCGCCGGCGCGCACCTTGCTCGCCATGGGTTACTACGGCGCCGTGCCGCAGCGCTTCGCCACGGTCTGCCCGCGTTCGCAGACGCCACGTTACGCAACCATCTGCGCCGGTATTGCCGCGGGCCTGTTCTACGTGACCATGCGTACCCTGAGCGAGAACGTGCTGGCCGACACCATCACCGCGCTGGGCATGATGATCTGTTTCTACTACTCGCTGACCGCGTTCGCCTGCGTGTGGTACTTCCGCCGCAGCCTGTTCGACAGCGTGCGCCACTTCTTCATGCGCGGCGTCTGCCCGCTGGTGGGTGGGGTGATCCTGTCGGTGATCTTCATGCGCACGGCGATCGACAGCGCTTCGCCGGACTTCGGCAGCGGCTCGCATGTGGGCGGGCTGGGGCTGGTGTTCGTGATTGCGGCGATCATCTCGGCACTGGGGATCGTGCTGATGATGCTGTCGCGGCTGCGGGCGCCGGCGTATTTCCTGGGGGCTACCCTGCGTCAGCAGGCGACCATTCAGTTGCAGGAATGAAGCTGGGGGCGCTCTGCGCCCCTTTCGCGGCACAAGGCCGCTCCTACAAGGGATCGCGTCAATATGGACTGATGCGATCGCCTGCAGGAGCGGCCTTGTGCCGCGAAAGGGCCGCAGAGCGGCCCCTCGGTCTATCAGTTCAGCAGTTCTTTTAGCAGGCCACCATGGCGCTGTTGCTGTTTCTTCAGCAGCAGGCGGTTGGCCTTGAACACAGCCTTCAACTCGTCCAGCGCCACGTCAAAGTCATCGTTGATGATGACGTACTCATACTCGTCGTAGTGCACCATCTCGCTGACCGCTTCCTTCATACGCCCGGCGATGATCTCCTCGCTGTCCTGCCCACGGCCATCCAACCGTTGACGCAAGGCCTCCTGGCTTGGCGGCAGGATGAAGATCGAACGCGCCTCGGGCATCAGCTTGCGCACCTGCTTGGCGCCTTGCCAGTCGATTTCCAGGATCAGGTCGAAGCCCTGGTCGAGAGTTTCCTGCAACGCGCTGCGCGACGTGCCGTAGAAGTTGCCGAACACTTCGGCGTGCTCGAGGAAGTCGCCCTGGGCGATCAATGCCTTGAACTCCTCGTGGACGACGAAGTGGTAGTTCACCCCGTGCTCCTCGCCCGGACGCATGGCGCGGGTGGTGTGGGAGACCGAGACGCGCACGTTGGTGTCGTCCTTGATCAGGGCCGTGACCAGGCTGGTCTTGCCGGCGCCGGACGGGGCCGAAACGATGTAGAGGGTGCCGCTGCTGTGGTTCATGGTGGGGGTGGCCTTACTCGATATTCTGTACTTGTTCACGCATCTGTTCGATCAGCACCTTCAGGTTGACCGCCGCCTGCGTGCTGCGCGGGTCGAAGGCCTTGGAACCGAGGGTGTTGGCTTCGCGGTTGAGCTCTTGCATCAGGAAGTCCAGGCGCCGGCCGGCGGCGCCGCCGGACTTGAGCACCCGGCGCACCTCGGTGACGTGGGTGCTGAGGCGGTCCAGCTCCTCGGCGACATCGCTCTTCTGCGCCAGCAGGACCATTTCCTGCTCCAGGCGCTGCGGATCGAGCTCGGCCTTCATGTCGCCGAAGCGATCGAGGACCTTCTGCCGTTGCGCGGCCAGCATCTGCGGCACCAGGGTGCGCAGGGTGGCGACTTCGCCGGCCATGCTGTCCAGGCGTTCGTTGATCAGCCGGGCCAGCTCGGCGCCTTCGCGCTCACGGCCCGCCTTGAGTTCGGCCAGCGCCTCGTCGAACAGGGCGATGGCTTCGGCATTGAGCGCCTGCGGGTCGCTGGCGTCGGCCACCAGCACGCCTGGCCAGGCCAGCACTTCCAGCGGGTTGAGCGGCGCTGGCTGCTTGATCAGGCCGGCGACGGTCTCGGCGGCGGCCACCAGCTGCGCGGCGCGCTCGCGGTCGACCTGCAACGGCTTGCCGGCGTTGTCCTCGCTCAGGCGCAAGGTGCACTCGACCTTGCCGCGGGACAGGCCCTGGCGCAGGCCCTCGCGTACCGCGCCTTCGAGGTCGCGCAGCGCTTCGGGCAGGCGCAGGTGGGGTTCGAGATAGCGGTGGTTGACCGAGCGCAGCTCCCAGACCAGGGTGCCTTGGCTGCCAGCGCGCTCGACACGAGCAAAAGCGGTCATGCTATGCACCATGGGGAGTACCTCGCGTATTCAGGTGAACGGGGAGCCTGTCGGCTGCAAGGCGCAGGATTGTAGCGCAGTGCGGCCCGGGCGCCCAATCCACCCATGCTACCGACCCTCTTCTGGCCTGTCGGAAAAGGCGACAGGCTGCGCGGGTACGACGACAGGCGTGCCTTCGGCGGGCGGCGGGCTCTATAATGCTCGGCAGATTCAAAGTCCCGGTACAGGTATCCCAGATGAAACGTCCAAGTGGTCGCGCCGCCGATCAGCTCCGCTCGATCCGCATTACCCGCAACTACACCAAGCACGCCGAGGGATCGGTACTGGTCGAGTTCGGTGACACCAAGGTCATCTGCACGGTCAGCGTCGAGAATGGTGTTCCCCGCTTCCTCAAAGGTCAGGGCCAAGGCTGGCTCACCGCCGAATACGGCATGCTGCCGCGTTCGACCGGCGAGCGTAACCAGCGTGAGGCCAGCCGCGGCAAGCAAGGTGGCCGCACCCTCGAAATCCAGCGCCTGATCGGCCGCTCCCTGCGCGCCGCGCTGGACATGAGCAAGCTCGGCGACATCACCCTGTACGTCGACTGCGACGTGATCCAGGCCGACGGCGGTACCCGTACCGCCTCGATCACCGGCGCCATGGTCGCCCTGTGCGACGCCCTGGCGGTGATCAAGAAGCGTGGCGGCCTCAAGGGCGGCAACCCGCTCAAGCACATGATCGCCGCAGTGTCGGTGGGCATGTACCAGGGCGAGGCCGTGCTCGACCTCGACTACCTCGAGGACTCCGCCGCCGAGACCGACCTGAACGTGGTCATGACCAGCGCCGGTGGCTTCATCGAAGTGCAGGGCACCGCCGAAGGCGCGCCGTTCCAGCCTGAAGACTTCAACGCCATGCTGGCGCTGGCGCAGAAGGGCATGACCGAGATCTTCGAACTGCAGCAGGCCGCATTGGCTGACTGACTGTTCCTGTAGACACGAAAAAGCCGACATCAATGTCGGCTTTTTCGTGTCTGGACAGCACTCAGATGGTCAGCGTCCAGTCGTAGTCCACGATCAGCGGCGCATGCTGGGAGAAGCGCGGCTGGCGCGGCAGACGGGCGTTGCGCACGAAGCGGCGCAGGCCTGGGGTGAGGATCTGGTAGTCGAACCGGTAACCCAGGTTGAGCATCTCGGCCTGCTCGTTGTCCGGCCACCAGCTGTACTGGTCGCCTTCACGGCTGACTTCGCGCAGGGCGTCGACATAGCCCATGTCGCCGACGATGGCGTCCATCCAGGCGCGTTCCGGCGGCAGGAAGCCGACCGACTGCTGGCTGTCGCGCCAGTTCTTGATGTCGAGCTTCTGCTGCGCCACGTAGAACGAGCCGCAGTAGATGTATTCGCGACGCTTGCGACGCTGCTTGTCCAGGTACTTGGCGAAGTCGTCCATCAACTTGAACTTCTGGTTCAAGTCTTCGTCGCCGTTCATGCCCGAAGGCAGCAGCAGGCTGGCAATACTGACTTTGTCGAAATCTGCTTGCAGATAACGCCCGTAGCGGTCGGCTGTCTCGAAGCCCAGGCCGGTGATGACTGCCTTGGGCTGCATGCGCGAGTACAGTGCCACGCCACCTTGGGTGGGCACCTCCGCGTCGCAGGCGTAAAGGAAATAGCCATCGAGCTGGAAAGCTGGGTCGTCGAGTTCAAAGGCCGAGGCGCGGGTATCCTGAAGGCAGATGACGTCGGCATTCTGGGCTTGCAGCCAGCTGAGCAATCCACGCTCGGCCGCAGCCTGAATGCCATTTACGTTCACACTGATGATCCGCATAAATGGCCCCAAAAATCTCGTGCGTGTATGATACCCGAGCTCAACACATTTAGCTAAATCCGTGGTGTCCGGGACCTTTCATGCAGCCGTATCAGCGCGACTTCATCCGTTTTGCCATCGATCGCGGCGTTCTGCGCTTCGGTGAGTTCACTCTGAAATCGGGGCGTACCAGCCCGTACTTCTTCAATGCCGGCCTGTTCAACACAGGTTCCGCGCTGGCCCAGCTGGGGCGTTGCTACGCGGCGGCCATCGTCGACAGCAAGATCCCCTTCGACGTGCTGTTCGGCCCGGCCTACAAGGGCATTCCCCTGGCGGCGGCCACTGCCGTGGCCCTGGCCGAACAGCACCAGCTCGACGTGCCGTGGTGCTTCAACCGCAAAGAGGCCAAGGATCACGGCGAGGGCGGCAGCCTGGTCGGCGCCCCGCTGGCCGGTGACGTGCTGATCATCGACGACGTGATCACTGCCGGTACCGCCATCCGCGAGGTCATGCAGATCATCAACGCCCAGCAGGCCAAGGCCGCTGGCGTGCTGATCGCGCTGAACCGCGAAGAGCGTGGCAATGGCGAGCTGTCGGCGATCCAGGAAGTGGAACGCGACTTCGGAATCCCGGTGGTCAGCATCGTTTCGCTGACCCAGGTGCTGGAGTTCCTGGCTGACGATCCGCAGCTCAAGCAGCATCTGCCGGCTGTAGAGGCGTATCGGGCGCAGTACGGGATCTGATCCTGGCCTGGAAATGAAAAAGGCGACCTTCTTGCGAAGGTCGCCTTTTTTGTGTCGCCTGTTCCGGCCCTTTCGCGGGTGAACCCGCTCCCACAGGATCGCCACAGCCCTCAAAGGCGGTGCTATCCCTGTGGGAGCGGGTTTACCCGCGAAGAGGCCAGAACAGGCTAACCGATCACTCAGCGTGGCTTGCGGTTGGTGATCAGGGTGCCCACGCCGCTGTCGGTGAAGATCTCCAGCAGCACGGCATTCGGCACGCGACCGTCGATGATGTGCGAGCTGTTGACGCCGCCCTGGACGGCGTCCAGCGCGCATTTGATCTTCGGCAGCATGCCGCCGTAGATGGTGCCGTCGGCGATCAGTTCGTTGACCTGCTCGGTGGTCAGGCCGGTGAGGACCTCGCCCTGCTTGTCCATCAGGCCGGCGATGTTGGTCAGCAGCATCAGCTTCTCGGCTTTCAGCGCCTCGGCCACCTTGCCGGCCACCAGGTCGGCGTTGATGTTGTACGACTCGCCGTTGGCGCCCACGCCGATCGGTGCGATCACTGGAATGAAGTCGCCTTTGACCAGCATGTTCAGCAGGTCGGTGTTGACGCTCACGACCTCGCCGACATGGCCGATGTCGATGATTTCCGGGGTGGTCATCTCCGGGGTCTGACGGGTGACGGTCAGCTTCTTGGCGCGGATCAGCTCCGCGTCCTTGCCGGTCAGGCCGATAGCGCTGCCGCCGTGGCGGTTGATCAGGTTGACGATGTCCTTGTTCACCTGGCCGCCCAGGACCATTTCCACCACGTCCATGGTCGCCGCGTCGGTGACGCGCATGCCGTCGATGAAGTGGCTGTCGATCGACAGGCGCTTGAGCAGGTCGCCGATTTGCGGCCCGCCGCCGTGCACCACCACCGGGTTGATGCCCACGGCCTTCATCAGCACGATGTCACGGGCGAAGCCGGTCTTGAGCTCCTCGCTCTCCATCGCGTTGCCGCCGTACTTGATCACCAGGGTCTTGCCGACGAAGCGGCGGATGTAAGGCAGTGCTTCGGACAAAACCTCGGCTACATGGGAAGCGGCATCGCGATCGAGGGTCATGCAGGGCTCCAGGTAAGGAACGTATAGTCGTCAGAACGGCAGTTGCAGGCCGGGTTGGACCCGCAGCAACTGCGTGCGGAATACAGCCTTGATTCGGTCGAGCTCTGCCGCGCTGTCGGCCTCGAAGCGCAGCACCAGCACCGGCGTGGTGTTGGAGGCGCGGACCAGGCCCCAGCCGTGGGGATAGTCGACCCGCACACCGTCGATGGTGGTCAGGTTGGCTTCGCCCCAGTCGGCGTCGCGTTGCAGTGCATCAATGATGCTGAATTTACCCTCGTCGGTCACATCAATGTTGATTTCCGGCGTGGAAATATCATTGGGGAACGCGGCGAACAGGGTTTCGGCGTCCTGCCCGGCCTTGCTGAGGATCTCCAGCAGGCGCGCGGCGCTGTAGATGCCGTCGTCGAAACCGTACCAGCGTTCCTTGATGAAGATGTGTCCGCTCATCTCGCCGGCCAGCAGCGATCCGGTCTGCTTCATCTTCTTCTTGATCAGCGAGTGGCCGGTCTTCCACATCAGCGCACGGCCACCGTGCTGCTCGATCAGCGGGGTCAGGCGGCGGGTGCACTTGACGTCGAAGATGATCTCGGCGCCCGGGTTGCGCGACAGCACGTCCTGGGCGAACAGCATCAGCAGGCGGTCGGGATAGACGATGCTACCGGTGTTGGTCACCACGCCGACGCGGTCGCCGTCGCCGTCGAAGGCCAGGCCGATGTCGGCACCGGTCTCTTTCACCTTGGCGATCAGGTCTTCCAGGTTCTCGGGCTTGCCCGGGTCCGGGTGATGGTTGGGGAAGTTACCGTCGACCTCGCAGAACAGCGGGATGACGTCGCAGCCCAGGGCCTCGATCAGTTGCGGGGCGACCACGCCGGCGGCGCCGTTGCCGCAGTCGACCACCACCTTCAGGCGCTTGGCCAGCTTCACGTCGGCGGTGATCTGCTGGAAGTAGCGGTCGAGGATCTCGACTTTTTCCACACGGCCTTCGCCGCGGGTCAGGTCGTTGGTCTTCAGGCGCGTCAGCAGGGCCTGGATCTGCTCGTTGGCCAGGGTGTCGCCGGCGATGACGATCTTGAAACCGTTGTAGTCCGACGGGTTGTGACTGCCGGTGAGCATCACCCCCGACTTGCCGGCCAGCACGTTGGCGGCGTAGTACAGCGCCGGAGTGGGTACCAGGCCGACATCGCTGACCTGGCAACCGGCGTCGGCCAGGCCCTTGATCAGTTGCTCGACCAGCATCGGGCCGGACAGGCGGCCATCACGGCCGACCGAAATCTGTGGCTCGCCCTGGGCGAGGGTCTGGGCGCCGATGGCGCGACCGATCCAGTAGGCGGTCTCGGCATGCAAGGTCTTGCCAACCACACCACGGATGTCATAGGCGCGGAAGATGCTGTCGGGCAGTGCGGGGACCAGCTGGGCCATGTCGTTCATCTCTGGGGACTCCATAAGTCAAAGGCTTCTGGGCAAGCGCAAACTGAACGCTTGGACGGCGGTTTCGCCAGAGAGTTCGCCATCCATGGCCCGAGCGGTCTGCTGTCGGCTCAGCGGGTGCCGGAGTGCCCGAAGCCGCCGGCACCGCGCTGGGTCTCGTCGAACTGCTCGACGATGTCGAAGTGCGCCTGCACCACCGGCACCAGGATCAGCTGGGCGATGCGCTCGCCGACGGTGATGGTGAACGGCGTATTGCCGCGGTTCCAGCAGGAGACCATCAGCTCGCCCTGGTAGTCCGAGTCGATCAGGCCGACCAGGTTGCCCAGCACGATGCCGTGCTTATGGCCCAGGCCCGAGCGCGGCAGGATCATGGCCGCCAGGCCCGGGTCGCCGATGTACACCGACAGGCCGGTGGGAATCAGCAGGGTCTGGCCCGGCTCGAGGACGGTGTCCTCCTTGAGCAGGGCGCGCAGGTCCAGGCCGGCGGAGCCGGGGGTGGCGTACTGCGGAAGGGGGAATTCGGTGCCCAGGCGTGGGTCGAGGATCTTGGCTTGAAGAGCGTGCATGTAACTTATTGAACCTGGTTGAGCCGTTCGGCGATGAAGGCAACCAGCTGGCGGGCGATCTTGCCCTTGCTGGTCTGCGCGAAGAGGGTCTGGTGCTGCTGGCGGTCGATCACGGTCAGGGCGTTCTCCTCGCTGTTGAAGCCGATGCTGGGGTTGGCCACATCATTGGCGACGATCAGGTCGAGGTTCTTGTCCTTGAGCTTGCGCGTGGCGTAGTCGAGCAGGTGCTCGGTCTCGGCGGCGAAGCCCACGCTGAACGGGCGATCAGGCCGACCGGCAATGGTCGCAAGGATATCGGGATTGCGCACCATCTGCAGCAGCATGCCGTCGCCTGTGGTGGGATCCTTCTTGAGCTTCTGTGGGGCGACGACTTCCGGGCGGTAGTCTGCGACCGCGGCCGAGGCGATGAACAGGTCGCAGGGCATGGCCGCCTCGCAGGCCGCGAGCATGTCCCGCGCGCTGACCACGTCGATGCGGTTGACCCGGTCGGGCGTCTGCAGGTGCACCGGGCCGGTGACGAGGGTCACCCGGGCCCCGGCTTCGGCGGCGGCCTCGGCCAGGGCGAAGCCCATTTTCCCTGAGCTATGGTTGGTGATGTAGCGCACCGGGTCGATGTTCTCTTGCGTCGGCCCGGCGGTGATCAGCACGTGCTTGCCGGTCAGGGCCTGGCGCTTGAAGCTCTCGGCGGCGCACCAGGCCAGGTCCGTGGCTTCGAGCATGCGGCCGAGGCCCACGTCGCCACAGGCCTGGCTGCCGGAGGCCGGGCCGAACACCTGGATGCCGCGACTTTTGAGCAGCTCGAGGTTGGCCTGGGTGGCCGGGTCGCGCCACATGGCCTGGTTCATCGCCGGGGCGACGGCCACGGTGGCGTCGGTGGCCAGCACCAGGGTGGTCAGCAGGTCGTCGGCCATGCCTTGGGCCATGCGCGCCATCAGGTCGGCGGTGGCCGGGGCGATCAGCACCAGGTCGGCCCACTTGGCCAGCTCGATATGGCCCATGGCCGCTTCGGCGGCGGGGTCGAGCAGGTCCATGTGTACCGGGTGGCCGGACAGCGCCTGCAGCGTGAGCGGGGTGATGAACTCGGCGCCACCACGGGTCATGACCACGCGCACCTGCGCGCCGTGTTCCAGGAGTCGGCGAATCAGCTCGGCGCTCTTGTAGGCGGCGATGCCGCCACCCACGCCGAGAACGATGCGCTTGCGATACAACCGCTGCATAGGCCTTGCCTTATTCCAGTGAAAGCGGGTGGCGACGATAGCTGCCTGCGGCAGATCGTCGCATTTTCGAAGCGAACTAGATTAACACAGCGCCCAAATGGGCCGTAGTGGCAGGCGAGGAGGGGAAATGAACATCAGGGAGTGGCCGGCTGAGGAGCGGCCGAGGGAAAAGCTGTTGCAGCGCGGGGCGTCGATTCTTTCGGACGCGGAATTGCTGGCCGTGCTGCTGGGCTCGGGGGTTGCCGGGCGCAATGTGCTCGATCTCGCCCGTGGCCTGCTGGCGAAGTTCGGCGGGCTTCGGCAGTTTCTCGAGGCGGACCGGACCAAGGTGCTGCGCGAGCCAGGCCTTGGGCCGGTGCGGTATGCGCAGTTGCAGGCATTGCTGGAGATCGGCAGGCGCTATCTGGACGAACACATCGAGCGTGCCTCGGTCCTGGAGAGCCCGGCCTCGGTGAGGCGTTATCTCAAGTCCATGCTGCGGCACGAGTCCAGCGAGGTGTTCGGCTGCCTGTTCCTGGATACCAAGCATCGACCGTTGGCGTTCGAAATACTGTTCCGCGGCACCATCGACCGCGCGAGCATCTACCCACGCGAGGTCGTGCGCCGGTCATTGCTGCACAACGCGGCGGCACTGATCCTCTGCCATAACCATCCGTCGGGCAATTGCGAGCCGAGCCAGGATGACGTGCATCTGACGCTGATGCTCAAGCGCTCGCTGGCGCTGATCGATGTGCGGGTGATGGACCATGTCATCGTCGGTGATGGCGAGCCGCTGTCGATGCTCGAGCATGGGTGGTTGGCGGGTTAGTCGTGGGCAAGCTGCACCGGCCTCTCGCGGGTAAACCCGCTCCCACAGGATTTGCGCGTAACCTGTGGGAGCGGGTTTACCCGCGAAAAGGCCTCAACGGCTGACGGAGACCTTGCTGAAGTCCTGCCGCCCGAACGGGCTCACCTGATAACCCTCGACCCCTTTGTGCAGCAGCGCCGCCGCCGTCGGATGCGCCAGCGGCAGCCACAGCGCCTGCTGCTGGATCAGCGTCTGCGCCTGCTGGTACAGGCGACTGCGCACGCTCTGGTCGTTGGTGGTGCGTCCGGCATTGATCAGTTGGTCCAGGCGGCTGTCGCAGAAGCGCGCGAAGTTGGTCCCGGACTTGACCGCCGCGCAGGCAAACTGCGGGCTGAGGAAGTTGTCCGGGTCGCCATTATCACCGGCCCAGCCCATGAACAGCAGGTCGTGCTCGCCGGCCTTGGCGCGGCGGATCAACTCGCCCCATTCGATGGTGCGGATCTCGGCCTTGATGCCGACCTTGGCCAGGTCCGCCTGGAGCATCTGTGCGCCGAGGCTGGGGTTGGGGTTGAGCAGGCTGCCCGCCGGGCGGGTCCAGATCGTGGTCTCGAAACCCTTGGCCAAGCCAGCCTTGGCCAGCAACGCCTTGGCCTTCTTCTGGTCCTGGGCATAGCCGGGCAGGTCCTTGGCGTAGCTCCAGGTGTTCGGCGGGTAGGGGCCGTTGGCGGCGGTGGCGGTGTCTTCGAACACCGCCTTCAGGTAGGCGGCCTTGTCGAAGGCCAGGTTGATCGCCTGGCGCACCTCAGGCTTGTCCAGTGGCGGGTGCTGGCTGTTGATGGCGACGAAGGCGGTCATGAACGCTGGCGTGGTGACCACCTTGAGGTTGCCGTCCTTGCCGGCTTCGGCGATGTCCAGCGGCTTGGGCGACAGGGCCACCTGGCACTCGCCGCGCTTGAGCTTCTGCAGGCGTACGTTGGCGTCCGGGGTGATGGCGTAGATCAGCGGGTCGACGGACGGTTTGCCGGCGAAGTAGTCGGGGTTGGCGCGGTAGCGCACCACGGCGTCCTTCTGGAAGCGCTGGAAGACGAACGGCCCGGTACCCACCGGCTGGCTGTTGAGCTTGTCCGGGGTGCCGGCCTTGAGCAGCTTGTCGGCGTACTCGGCGGAGTAGATCGAGGCGAAGCCCATGCTCAGGGTGGCCAGGAAGGTGGCGTCGGCGTGGGTCAGGGTGAAGCGCACGGTGTGCGGATCAGGGGCGTCGATCGCCTTGATCAGGCTGCCCAGTTGCAGCGACTGGGCGTGCGGGTAGCCGCCCGGGGCGGTCTTGTGCCAGGCGTGGGCGGGGTAGAGCATGCGCTGGAAGCTGAACAGCACGTCGTCGGCGTCCAGCTCGCGGCTCGGCTTGAAGTACGCCGTGGTGTGGAACTGCACGCCCTGGCGCAGCTTGAAGTCGTAGATCAGGCCATCGGGCGATACCGACCAGCCTTCGGCCAGGCTCGGCACCACCTTGCCGAGGCCGGCGTCGAACTCGACCAGGCGGTTCATCAGCACATCAGCCGAAGCATTGGTGGTGGTCAGCGAGTTGTACTGCACCACATCGAAGCCCTCCGGGCTGGCTTCGGTGCACACCGACAGCGGTGCGGCCTGGGCCAGGCCGGCGGCGCACAGGGCGGTGAAAAACAAGGAAAGGGCGGCGGCACGCATGGTGGCTCCTTGGCTGGTCGGTGGCCCATCTGCCGGTGCAGTCTGGAAATGGCCCTACCCTAGTGCGCGCTACACGAAATGACCACCTTCTTTTTCAGGCGCTTGGCGACGAGCGGTCGACAGTGCGGCGGGCTAGTCGTTATGCTGCTCCCCCGCAATTTGCAGCACGTGGATGCTCACTTTCTGTTGTTGCGGCGTAGTCTTTCTGGTATAAAGCAGCGCTCTTTTCTAGGGGCTCGGCCTGTCGCATCAGCGAATCCGGTCGATAAGACCTCCAGAATCACGGCGCCTGGCGCCAAAGACTGAGAGATTAAGCGGCCAACCCATGCCGGGTTGGGCATGTGGTTTTAGAGGGCTGAGTCATGTCGAGAGTCTGTCAAGTTACTGGTAAGGGTCCAGTAACCGGGAACAACATTTCCCACGCAAACAACAAAACCCGTCGTCGTTTCCTGCCGAACCTGCAGCACCACCGTTTCTGGGTTGAGTCCGAGAAGCGTTTCGTGCGTCTGCGCGTATCCGCCAAAGGCATGCGCGTCATTGACAAGCGTGGTATCGACGTAGTGCTGGCCGAGCTGCGCGCTCGCGGCGAAAAGTTCTAAGGAGAACGTCATGCGTGAATTGATCCGTCTGGTTTCGAGTGCCGGCACCGGCCACTTCTACACCACCGACAAGAACAAGCGCACCACCCCGGACAAGATCGAGATCAAGAAATACGATCCGGTCGTCCGTAAGCACGTGGTGTACAAGGAAGCCAAGATCAAGTAATTGATCGGCGACCTGAGAAAACCCGCTACCGCAAGGTGGCGGGTTTTTTTATGCCTGCGAATCGGCAATCGCGGGGCAAGCCCGCTCCCACAAGGTTACTTCTGCTCGAACAGCACATAGATCTTGCGGCAGGGCTCCAGCACTTCCCAGGTGCCCTTGAAGCCGGCCGGGATGACGAACCGATCACCGGCACGCAGGGTCTTGGCGTTGCCTTCCTGGTCGCGCAGCACCGACACGCCCTGGACGATCTCGCAGTACTCGTGTTCGGTATAGCTCACCGTCCACTGGCCCACCTCGCCCTCCCAGACGCCGGCGGCGAACTGGCCGCAAGGGCTGGAATAGTGGTTGTAGACAGCCTGGTCAGGCTCGCCCTTGAGGATTTTCTCCGCCGCCGGGCGGTAGCGTTCGGCCTCGGTGAGAACCTGGGCAAAGTCGACGATACTGGCGATGCTCATGGTGATTACCCTGTTGTTGTTTAATAAAATGCACATCAGTAGGCGTTTAGGCCATTCGTGTCAAATATATTGATAGTTTGTCCGCCCTGGTTTAGGGTGTCGGATGCCGGTGTGCGTTCGTCGCCCGGCCAGAATTTCTGACAGCGCCCGTGAGTCCTCAGTGCGGCGTTGCACCTTAACAAGAGAGGAGTTTCCTATGACCACCCTGACTCGTGCGGACTGGGAACAGCGTGCCCAGCAACTGAAGATCGAAGGCCGCGCCTTCATCAACGGCGAATACACCGATGCCGCATCCGGTGAAACCTTCGACTGCCTGAGCCCGGTGGACGGACGCTTCCTGGCCAAGGTCGCCAGCTGCGACCTGGCCGACGCCAACCGCGCCGTCGACAACGCCCGCGCCGTGTTCGAATCCGGCGTCTGGTCGCGCCTGGCCCCGGCCAAGCGCAAGGCCAAGCTGATCCGCTTCGCCGACCTGCTGCGCAAGCACGTCGAGGAACTGGCCCTGCTCGAAACCCTCGACATGGGCAAGCCGATCGGTGACTCCTCCTCCATCGACATTCCGGGCGCGGCCCAGGCCATCCACTGGACTGCCGAAGCCATCGACAAAGTCTACGACGAAGTCGCCCCGACCCCGCACGATCAGTTGGGTCTGGTGACCCGTGAGCCAGTAGGCGTGGTCGGCGCCATCGTACCGTGGAACTTCCCGCTGCTGATGGCCTGCTGGAAGCTGGGCCCGGCCCTGGCCACCGGTAACTCCATCGTCCTGAAACCGTCGGAAAAATCGCCGCTGACCGCCATCCGCATCGCCCAACTGGCCATCGAGGCCGGTATCCCGGCGGGCGTGCTGAACGTGCTGCCAGGCTACGGCCACACCGTGGGCAAGGCCCTGGCCCTGCACATGGATGTCGACACCCTGGTGTTCACCGGCTCCACCAAGATCGCCAAGCAGTTGATGGTCTACGCGGGCGAGTCGAACATGAAGCGCGTCTGGCTGGAAGCCGGCGGCAAGAGCCCGAACATCGTCTTCGCCGATGCGCCTGACCTGCAGGCCGCCGCCGAGGCCGCCGCCAGCGCCATCGCCTTCAACCAGGGCGAGGTCTGCACCGCGGGTTCGCGCCTGCTGGTCGAGCGCTCGATCAAGGACAAGTTCCTGCCCATGGTGGTCGAGGCCCTCAAGGCCTGGAAGCCTGGCAACCCGCTGGATCCGGCGACCACCGTCGGTGCGCTGGTCGACACCCAGCAGATGAACACCGTGCTGTCGTACATCGACGCCGGTCACCAGGACGGCGCCAAGCTGCTGGCCGGTGGCAAGCGTATCCTCGAAGAGACTGGTGGCACCTATGTCGAGCCGACCATCTTCGACGGCGTGACCAACGCCATGAAGATCGCCAAGGAAGAGATCTTCGGCCCGGTGCTGTCGGTGATCACCTTCGACACCGCCGAGGAAGCCATCGCCATCGCCAACGACACGCCGTATGGCCTGGCCGCCGGCATCTGGACCGCGGACATCTCCAAGGCCCACAAGACTGCCCGCGCCGTGCGCGCCGGCAGCGTCTGGGTCAACCAGTACGACGGCGGCGACATGACTGCGCCGTTCGGTGGCTTCAAGCAGTCGGGCAACGGCCGTGACAAGTCGCTGCATGCGCTGGATAAGTACACCGAGCTGAAGGCGACCTGGATCAAGCTGTAATCAGGTAGCGTCTTTTCGCGGGGCAAGCCCGCTCCCACGTCAGTCGTGGGAGCGGGCTTGCCCCGCGATGCTTTTTGCCAGATTTTTTCCGGAGGCCGCTATGCGTTGGGGAACCTACTTTGCCGTCCTGGCGTCGGTGCTCAGTGTCGGGCTCGCGCTCGGTGTGAGCATGCCGCTGGTGTCCCTGCGCCTGGAGGGTTGGGGCTACGGCGGGTTCGCCATCGGCGTGATGGCGGCGATGCCGGCGCTTGGCGTGCTGGTCGGCGCTGCCATTGCCAGCCGTCTGGCCGGCTGGATCGGCGTCCCGGCCGCCATGCGCCTGTGCCTGTGGGGCGGGGCACTGTCCATCGGCTTGGTGGCGCTGTTGCCCAGCTACCCGCTGTGGCTGTTGCTGCGGCTGATGATCGGCATGTCGCTGACCGTGGTGTTCATCCTCGGCGAAAGCTGGATCAACCAGTTGGTGGTCGAGCAGTGGCGTGGCCGATTGGTGGCGCTGTACGGCAGCAGCTATGCCCTGAGCCAGCTGGCCGGCCCGCTGGTGCTGGGCTTTCTCGGTTCGGACGACGACTTTGGTTTCTGGGCGGCGACCGGGCTGTTGCTGGTTGCGCCGTTGATCCTGTTGGGCCGAGGTGGGGCACCGAGTACCGAGGCCTGTAGCGTTACTTTCCGCGACCTGTTCGGGTTCTGTCGGCGCTTGCCAGTGATCGCATGGGCCATTGCGCTGTTCGCGGCGTTCGAAGCGATGATCCTCACCCTGCTGCCGGTGTATTGCCTGCAACAGGGGTTCACCACGGAGGTGGCGCTGTTCATGGTCAGTACCGTGGTGGTGGGCGATGCGGTACTGCAATTGCCGATTGGCGCGCTGGCCGACCGTATGTCGCGACGCACGCTGTTCAGTGGTTGCGCGCTGACCTTGCTGGTTTCCAGCCTGGCGATTCCGTTGCTGTTGCACACACCGGTGATCTGGCCGCTGTGGGTGCTGTTCGGTGCCAGTGCGGGTGGCTTGTTCACCTTGTCGCTGGTACTGATCGGCGAGCGCTACCGGGACGACGAGCTGGTGCGGGCCAATGCCCATGTGGCGCAGCTGTGGGGCATCGGTTGCCTGCTTGGGCCGTTGCTGGCCGGGGCGGGGAGCCAGTGGATCAGCGGGCACGCGCTGCCGTTGCTGATGGCGGTGGGGGCGGCGGGGTTGGTGGTGCTGACCCGGCGGCGGGATGCCTTCGAGCCGGCGTCGGCCTGAGCCATCCTGGGGCTGCTGCGCAGCCCATCGCGGCACAAGGCCGCTCCTACAGAAGATCGCGGTCCCCTGTAGGAGCGGCCTTGTGCCGCGAAAGGGGCGCAAAGCGCCCCCAAGCAATCCCAATTACAACATCTTCTCCAGCCCTACCGCCTTGCTGATCCAGGCATTGAAGCGTCGCCATATCCCCCCCGGCTCGGTCAGCAGCATATGCCGCTGGCCATTGTCCTCGGTCGCCCAGGCCAGTTTCCCGTCCACCAGCTTCACCTCGTAGCTCAGCGCCGGCGCCATGCCCTGCACGGCCAGGTCGCGGGTGTATTCGGCCAGCTCCGGGCTGTCCACCAGCACCCCGACCTCGGTATTCCACAGCACCGAGCGCGGGTCGAAGTTGAACGAACCGATGAAGGTCTTGCGCCGGTCGAACACCATGGCCTTGCTGTGCAGGCTCGAATCGGAGCTGCCATGCAAGCCCAGGCGTGGCCGAGGGGCGCCGGGCTGGCGACGCAGCTCGTACAGTTGCACGCCATGCTCGAGCAGGGCACGGCGGTAGGGCGCGTAGCCACCGTGCACGGCCGGTACGTCGGTGGCTTCGAGGGCGTTGGTCAGCAGCTTGACCGAGGTGCCGGCGTCGGCGCGGCTGGTCAGGTACAGCAGCCCCGGTTCGCCTGGAACAAAGTAGGCCGAGACCAGGATCAATTCCTTGTGCACACCGTTCAGCTCCGGGGCCAATTGCCGACTCATCAGCAATCGTGGATCCGGCTCGTCGTCCGCCAGCACCTTGCTTGGCGCATCCCACAAGGCTTGGCTGTGGGCCCAGATCAGCTCGTTGCGCCATACGTCCAGGCGCGGCTGCGACTGGTAGGCCATCAGGCGGTCGTACAGCGCCTTGCGCTCGACCCGCGCCTCGGCCAGCGACACCTCCAGGCGCTGGCGGCTGGCGAACAGGTCGTCGGCATCGGGCTGGCGCCAGAGGAAATCGCCGATGGGGCGGCTCAGGGCGCTGTTCCAGTACTGGTCGAAACTGTGGCCGAGCTGCTCGGCTACCGGGCCCACGCCCAGCAGGTCGATGTCGGTGAAGTTGAGGTTGGGCTCGGCGTCGAAGTACTCGTCGCCCAGGTTGCGACCGCCGACGATGGCCATGCTGTTGTCCACCAGGAACAGCTTGTTGTGCATGCGCCGGTGCTGGCGCGACAGGTTGAACAGTCGCCCTACCGCGCGGGTGACGCCGGTGCTGCGCCCCAGGTGCAGCGGGTTGAACACGCGGATGTGGATGTTCGGGTGGGCGGCGAGGGTGCCCATCAGGCTGTCCAGGCCGTCGCTGGTGGTGTCGTCGAGCAGGATGCGCACACGCACGCCGCGGTCGGCGGCGCGCAGCAGTTCGTGGACCAGGGCGCGGGTACTGAGGCCGTTGTGGACGATGTAGTACTGCAGGTCGATGCTTGTCCGGGCGTTGCGGATCAGCTCGGCGCGGGCGCGGAACGCCTCGTTGCTGTTGGGCAGCAGACGGAAGCCCGAGCGCCCCTCGTAAGGCGCGGCCTGGCGCTGCACCGAGCGACCGAACGCCGAGTCGGCTGCCGGTAATGCCTGGCTGACTTCACGCGGTGTACCGACGCTGGCGCAGCCAAACAGGCCGAGCGCCAGCAGTAGAGGCAGGGCTCGCTGGAGTCTCAAGGGTGGATCGTCCTGTGCAGCAAGGGCTTATGGGGTTGGACCGTGGAAGGCGGCGCAAAGTTACCCGCCGCCGTGCTCGGCCTCCAGTAGACGAAGGGCGGTTTCACCGACCTTGCGCACGGCGGCTTCGATCTGCGCCGTGGGCCGGGCGGCGAAGTTCATGCGCAGGCAGTTGCGGTACTTGCCCGAGGCCGAGAAGATGCTGCCCACGGCGATCTGCACGCCTTGCTCCAGTAAAGCGCGGTTCAGGCGCAGCGTATCGAAACTTTCCGGCAATTCAACCCACAGCATGAAGCCCCCTTGGGGCCTGCTGGCGCGGGTGCCCGGCGGGAAGTAGCGGGTCACCCAGTCGCACATCTGGTCGCGGCCGCGCTGGTACTGGCTGCGCATGCGCCGCAGGTGCGGCTGGTAGTGGCCTTCGGCGATGAAATCGGCGATTGCCAGCTGTGGCTGGCAGGCGGTGCTGCCGGTGCTGATGTACTTCATGTGCAGCACCCGCTCCAGGTAGCGCCCCGGGGCTACCCAGCCGACCCGCAGGCCAGGGGCCAGGGTCTTGGAGAATGAACTGCAGAGCAGCACGCGGCCATCGTCGTCGAACGACTTGATGGTGCGCGGACGTGGATAGGTGTAGGCCAGGTCGCCATACACATCGTCTTCGAGGATCGCCACGTCGTAGCGCTGGGCGAGGGTCAGCAGGGCCTTCTTGCGCGCCTCAGGCATGATGTAGCCCATCGGGTTGTTGCAGCTGGGGGTGATCTGGATGAGCTTGATCGGCCACTGTTCCAGGGCCAGCTCCAGGGCCTCCAGGCTGATGCCGGTGATCGGGTCGGTGGGGATCTCCAGGGCTTTCATGCCCAGGCCCTTCAGCGTCTGCATGGCGCCGTGGAAGCTGGGCGAATCGACCGCGACGATGTCGCCGGGCTGGCACACCGCGCGAATGCTGCACGACAGCGCTTCGTGGCAGCCGGTGGTTACCACCAGGTCGGCTGGGCCCAGGCGGCAGCCGGAGTCGAGCATCAGTCGGGCGATCTGCTCGCGCAGCTGGGCGTTGCCGTGGATGTTGTCGTAGTACAGGCCAGGCATGTCCATGCGCCGGCTGATCTGCGCCAGGCTGCGCAGCAGCGGTTTGAGGGTGGGGCTGTCGACGTCGGGCATGCCGCGACCGAGCTGGATCACATCCGGGCGCGGGGTGGCGCGGACCAGTTCCAGCACCTGTTCCCACTGGGAGATATCCACAGGCCGCTGGGCCGGGCGACTGATGTCGGGCAGGGCCGGGAGCTGGCGATCCTCGGCGACGAAATAGCCGGACTTGGGCCGTGGCGATACCAGGCCGTTGTCCTCCAGCAGGCGGTAGGCCTGCTGTACGGTGCTCAGGCTGACGCCGTGCTCGACGCTCAGGGCGCGCACCGAGGGCAGGCGCTGGCCGGGGCGGTAGAGGCCTTGCTCGATACGCGAGCCGAGCAGTTCGGCGAGGTTGAGGTAGAGCGTCACGGCATACTCCTGCGCGTTTTGCGGGTCGATGACCGATACAGATGGCTGGAAAATACTTCATTCAGCCGACTTTTCGCCAATTCTGTATGGGAATAATAAGTCATTGTTGGGTCTGTATTGTCGAAGGTGCGAGCGCGCATGCTTTCTCCACGGTATCAACTGATGGGAGAACGCAGTGATGGGTGGCTTGAGCGATGTGCGCTTGCAACTGTTGCCTGGTGAGCTTGAGGCCGGGCAGCGGCCCAAGGTCTTCAATGCGCCGGCCGGCTTGAGTCGTTGGGGCCTGATGCTGCATCGCTGGCGGACCCGCAGGGCGCTGCTGCAGCTGGATGATCGGCAGTTGCGCGATATCGGGCTGACCTGGGAACAGGCGCGACAGGAAGGGCGCAAACCCTTCTGGAAGGATTGAGCCGATCTCCTGTAGGAGCGGCCTTGCCGAGGCGTCGGACCGGCCGGAAAGGGCTGCACAGCAGCCCCGGCAATCTTCAGTCTGATTCGAGACCCTGGGGCCGCGCTGCGGCCCTTTCGCGGCACAAGGCCGCTCCTACAGGGGCGTGCTGAATTCGACTCAAACCAGTTCTTTGAGCCGGTACCAAAGCATCCCCAGCGCCAGCAGCGGCGAGCGCAGCAGCTTGCCGCCGGGGAAGGTGGTGTGCGGCACTTTGGCGAACAGGTCGAAACGACCACCCTGCTGGCCGCTGATGGCCTCGCCGAGCAGGCGCCCGGCCAGGTGGGTGGCGTTGAGCCCATGGCCGGAATAGGCCTGGGCGTAGTAGACGTTTGGCTGGCTGGCCAGGCGGCCGATCTGTGGCAGGCGGTTGGCGCCGATGCCGATCATGCCGCCCCACTGGTAGTCGATGCGCACATCGGCTAGTTGTGGGAACACCTTGAGCATCTTCGGCCGCATGTAGGCGGCGATGTCCTGCGGGTCGCGTCCGGAGTAGTGGCAGGCGCCGCCGAACAGCAATCGGTGGTCGGCGGACAGCCGGTAGTAGTCCAGCGCCACGCGCTGGTCGCACACCGCCATGTTCTGCGGCAGCAACTGGCGGGCGCGCTCTTCGCCCAGGGGCTCGGTGGCGATGATGTAGCTGCCGGCGGGCAGCACCTTGCCGCCCAGCTCGCGGTTGAGGTCGTTGTGGTAGGCGTTGCAGCACAGCACCAGGGTCTTGGCGTGCACCCGGCCCTGGGCGGTGTGCACCTTCACCTCGGAGCCGTACTCGATGCGGGTTACTTCAGACTGCTCGTACAGGCCAACGCCCAGGCGGCTGGCCACGGCGGCTTCGCCGAGTGCCAGGTTGAGCGGGTGCAGGTGGCCCGAACCCATGTCGACCAGGCCACCAACATAGCGGTCGGAGCCCACCACCGAGTGCATGTCGCCGGGCTGCACCAGGCGCAGTTCGTGGCGATAGCCCAGACTGCGCAGTTCCTCGGCGTCCTCGGCGAAGCCTTGCAGTTCGGCGGGTTTGTTGGCCAGGTCGCAGTAGCCCCAGGTCAGGTCGCAGTCGATGCCATGGCGCTCGACACGGTCGCGGACGATCTCCACGGCCTCCAGGCCCATGAGCTTCAGGCTGCGAACACCGTCTTCACCGAGCACCGGGAGAAACTGCTCCAGGCCGTGGCCGACGCCGCGGATAAGCTGGCCGCCGTTGCGGCCGCTGGCGCCCCAGCCGAGCTTGCGGGCTTCCAGGAGGATCACCGAGAAACCGCGCTCGGCCAGTTCGATGGCGGTGTTCAGGCCCGAGTAGCCGCCGCCGACGATGCATACGTCGGCGCTGTGCTCGCCTTGCAGGAACGGATGGTCTGGGTGTGGCGCGCTGCTGGCGGCGTAGTAAGAGGCGGCGTGCTGCGCGCTGTGGACCATGGGTCGATTCCTGGGTTGAGACGAAAGGGGGAGGATAGGCAACTGCCCAATC
>NZ_JAQMYQ010000027.1:0-81729 GCF_028369275.1 Mitsuaria sp. RG | reverse complement strand
TCTGATAGGCCATGGTTGTAAGCCTTGTGCGCGCGACTCGATTTTTCGGTAGGCATTGCCGCCGCCCCGCCTGTCTCAAGCCCTGCACCAAGGCTGGCAACCATGGCCTGACAGGTTCGGTACGTTGCAACAGATGTAGGAGCGGATTCATCCGCGATGCGCCGCGCGGGCGGCGCGCGATCTGATAGGCGCTGCAAGGGCTGTGGCGAGCACCTGGCGGCCCTAATGCGGTCGCGCCCCATCCGAGCCCCCCAAGACCGTAAAGCCTCTGTTCAGCGGGCACGAAAAAGCCCGCCGAAGCGGGCTTTTTGTGAGGCGCTGTCGACCGATTCGATCAGTCGTCGCGGCCCATGATGCCGAACAGCTGCAGCAGGCTGACGAACAGGTTGTAGATCGACACGTACAGGCTGATGGTGGCCATGATGTAGTTGCGCTCGCCGCCATGGATGATGGCGCTGGTCTGGAACAGGATGCAGACCGACGAGAACAGTACGAAGCCAGCGCTGATCGCCAGTTGCAGGCCGCTGATCTGGAAGAAGAAGCTGGCCACCACGGCACCCAGCAGGACGAAGAAGCCGGCGGTGATGAAGCCGCTGAGGAAGCTCATGTCCTTGCGGGTGATCAGCACGTAGGCCGACAGGCCGCCGAACACCAGGGCGGTCATGGCGAAGGCCGAGCTGACCACTTCGGCGCCACCGGCCATGCCCAGGTAGCGGTTGAGGATCGGGCCGAGGATGAAGCCCATGAAACCGGTGAGGGCGAAGGTGGACACCAGGCCCCAGGCCGAATCACGCAGCTTGTTGGTGAGGAAGAACAGGCCGTAGAAGCCGATCAGCACCACGAAGATGTTCGGGTAGCCGACACGCATCTGCTGGGCGACGAAGGCCATGATGCCGCTGAAGGCGAGGGTAAGGGCCAGCAGGCTGTACGTGTTGCGCAGGACCTTGCTGACCTCCTGCTGCTCGACCTGCTGGCCGTGTTGGACGGCGTAATCCTGTTCGCGCATGGCGCACTCCTTTGGGGTGAAACCGCGGTCCGGGACCGGCGGTAGTGGAACGTATGAGGCAGAGCATATCAGAGCTGTCGCAGGGCGCGACACAGAGAGTTTGACAGCTTGTTACATTACGGTATGATTGCCGCCGCAAAACAAGCTGGAAGCGTGGCCGAGTGGTTTAAGGCAACGGTCTTGAAAACCGTCGATGGGCAACTATCCTAGAGTTCGAATCTCTACGCTTCCGCCATATTTGAAGCCCTGACATTGTCAGGGCTTTTTGCGTTTTTGGGGTCGGGAATTGTCCGGGAGGGCGTTCTTGAAAGGCGGGTGAGGGGCTTTTGATCGCATGTGGGTGGGCAGGGGCCTGGCGATAGCCTTGCAGTGTTCTCGAGATCGAGCGCCGCCCGCGCGGCGCATCGCGGGACAAGCCCGCTCCCACATCTATTTCGGGCCAATCACTCCTGCGCCATTGCCTGGTCCGCCCTGTTTGCACGACGCTGTTTCCGCATGGTCGCTGCAGCCGTCTCACCTGACTTGAGGCATGCGCCAAGGCGTACAGCCGCGGCGGCACTGGCATAACTGGCCCGAAATAGATGTGGGAGCGGGCTTGTCCCGCGATGCGCCGCGCGGGCGGCGCTCGATCTCATAGGCGCTGCATCCCTCTCGGCGAACACCTCGAAAGGCTGACCCTTGGCTTGGCTAAGTCGCGCTGCCAGCCGGATGTGATTAGATGGATCCTCAATCAGGAGGATCGAAATGAGTAATTCAGCCAGGAACCCACTCACCTACGCAGCCATCCCATTGCTATCCACCGGAGCTGGCTTCGCAGCAGCTGGAGCCATGGCGCAGCCTGCTTTTGGGTATAGCGGTGCAGCGATGATGGTTAGCGGAGCTGTCCTGCTGATTATCGGTTTAAGGCGCAATCGTCGTAAGGCTTAAGCTGCTGGCTCTTTCGCCCTCTTTTTCAGAGAAGCCCGGGAAGATGCTGATAGGATCCAGGTCAACGATAAAGGAAGTATGCGTCTCTGCGACTGTTGTGTATTGAAGGTCATGTTCTTTGGTGCGTGCTGCCTTTATTTTATTGGTGGGATTCCAGGATTTCATGAGGTAATGCAAAGAATTTCTTTTATTTGTTATCTTGCAATTGTTTCTGGTGAGGGGCTATGTGGGTCTTAGGGTTTATAGTTAAAGCACTAATTTCATTTTTTGCTCATCCATTTGGCTGGTCGATAAATGGGAGGGATGTGCGTATTGGATATGAATTAGGGTTGGCATTTTTGATGTGCTTGTTGGCCTGTGTCGTTTTTATTTTGGGATTGACGGGGGTGCTTACTTTCTGTCCTGATAAGTATTCAGATTCAGTGGCGAGAGCAGGAGCCGTCATGACTATTTTGCTTGTCTTCGGGAAGCATCGTCTGGACTCCATTGCTGCCGAATTTTCTCACTGGAATAATTCGTCAGCTAGTCAGGAGCTTAACAAGATGATTCTTGAGCTTCGAGTTGTGGTAAAGAGGTGCAATGTATTTATCACATCTGTTTTGATTCTTAGTGCTCTGTTGTGGGGGTATGGTGATGTTGTTGTTCTTCGATATTTCGAGGGGTTTTCTAAGGCTGTCGGTTGCTACTGAACTGGGCACTGTACGAAAAGTAATGTCGTAAACACCGCCGCCAGCAAGCCAGCGTGACCATCGCAGTAAAGCTTTCCGCTAGCTTGCAATAGCGCGTACCCAGGCGGCGGTGCTCCTTCAACCAAATAGCCGTTCGATAGCGTTCCGCTGCCGATACTTGGGCTTGTCAAACAGGCGCGGTAAGCCCGGCTTCGGCTTGCGCTTCATGTCACGCAGCGGAATCACCGGCTGCATCCGATAGCGGTCGCAGTATTGCCGCAAGGATTCTGCGTCATAGCCTTTGTCGGCCAGGAGCCAGCGGCAGCGCTTGCGTGGCCTACCTCGATTCGACGTGATGTGGACACCGTCCAGCAGTCGCTGAGCATGGGAGATGTCGCTGGCGTTACCACCTGAGAGCGTGAAGTGGAGTGGGATGCCACGAGCGTCACTGACCATGTGAATTTTCGTCGTCAACCCACCCCGGCTTCGTCCAAGTGCGTGGTCCGTTGGTTCTTCAGCCCCCCTTTTTTGCCTGCTCCGGCAGAGGCACGGGTGGCCCTCACGGCGGTTGAGTCGATGCACCAGGTGGTCAAATCAATCTGGCCCTGTGCATTGAGTTTGAGGTGTAACCGCTTGAGCATCTTGTTGAAGGTTCCTTGGTTTCGCCAGGCTCGAAATCGTTGATAGACCGTCGACCAAGGCCCGAATCGTTCAGGCATGTCTCGCCAGGTTGCACCGGAGCACAGCACCCACAACACGCCGTTGAGCATCAAGCGATCGTCAACTCTTGGGCGTCCTGTACGTCGATGTGCGGTAAAGAGATCCGCGACTATTTCCCATTCTGCGTCAGAAAGTTCGTATCGCTTGGGCATGGCAGAATCCTTCGCCTAAAAAGCGAGAACTCTACGGAAAATCAGGCTTCCAGAGGCGCCGGTGAGGTTTCAAAGGTTTTCATACAGAACCTAGGCGGGCAATGGAGCATCTATCACACATAGGGTATGGCAGAGTCTCACCCAGCACTCGTGAAAAATGGGTGAAGAGCATCGTTGGATGAGCAGAGATTTGGCGTCAATTTTGCGCCAGTAATGATCGATAACACGCCGCCTGCTGGGACTTTGAAGGGGTCTATACGTGGAAGTGTTTCAGAGTATTACAAGCGGGCAGGGCTGAAAGCCCCGGTTTTGAAGGCCTGTGCATCCATACAGGAAAAAAATGGATCCAACAAACAGTTTGCGCACAAGTTATCCACAATGGGACGCCTTGCATTGTCAAAAATACCCCATTATCTTGTATCTCATCCCACCAGGAATCCCATATATTGTGTTTTTGGCGGGTGCGCTGCGGATTCAGAAAGGCAGCGGGTATGCGTGCAAAGTTTGGTCGCCGAGCACGCATATCCGCCTTCCCTGACCCAATGCGGACATTGGTGGGGCGCGCATTAGAGAAAAAACCGACTCTGGCTGTCAACCACCCAGTCCGGTTTTCCGCTCAAGGGTTGCTCCTGCCTACTCGATAGTACGTAGACACAGGAGCACCTAATCGTGCCGAAAAATACGAAGCAAACCTCGTCCACTGTAGCCACCCTGGCTTCCGAAGTCCTTCGCAGCGACAGCGCTTCTGCAATCCAGAAAGAGCTGGCGGGCTCGGCTATGTCGCAGGCATCCACTGGTAAGCAAACCAGTGCTGAAATGGAGGCCAAGGCCAGTCGGGTTCTTGATAGCGACAAATACAACGCCACGACTAAAGCGCTTGCAGGCTCGGTGCTTTCTCAGTCAAACAAAGAGCGAGGCAACTGATATGGCCCAGTATTTCGTAAACCGGAACAAGCAGGCCAACGGTGACCATGAGGTGCACACCAGTACGTGCATCTTCCTACCTGCTCCTCACAACCGCCTTGACCTCGGTTACCACACGACCTGTTTAACGGCTGTTCGCCAGGCGCGTAACACCTACCCGCAATCGAATGGCTGCCGGACGTGTTCCAACGTCTGCCATACCCAGTAGGTGATCTAAGCATCAGGGGGGGGCAGGGCGCGACACTCGCGCTTTGTCCCGCCTTTCAGCCCTTTCACGCAGGTATACAGATCCAGATTTTGAGCAGTTCCGCGTAGAATTTGAGGCAGCTTAACGTTATCCAATCAACTCAATGGTTTACCGTTGAACACCGAAAAAATTCACAGGGAAGACCTGGATGCTGGTGACTCGCATTACATGAGCGGCAATCACATCAACGTTTCGCATGAGGTGCTCCTGTGGAGGATCGCCCTAGATCACCTTGGGCCGAAAGGACTTCATCAGGTTGTCGTCGAATTGTGGTGCGGAGCTGGCATGCCTCCGAGAAAGACGGTTGAGCACATCAAAGCCGAGGTCTTAGACGAAGAGTTGCTGAATATCCTGAAAATTGCCCAGATCACTGCTGGAGGACTGGTTCCCTCTCGTCAGCCTTCGAGCGACGGGATAACCATCTACTCTAGGCATACGCAGCACTTGGTGGATGGATTGCTCGAGCGGCTGCCGGTCGAGAAGCTTCCACGAGCCCTCTGGGTTGCTCGCTTACAGAATCAAATAGGGCTATGACCAGACCCCATGAGTTTGCGCTCAGCCTTTGGATGTAGCATATAGCTATCACTTGAACTCACTCCGGCAGTGTTGGCGTGATCTGCTTCTATAGCCATTTCTATGTCTCCGGTACATGGATGGGCCGACGGGATTTTCGATGCTCAACGGACTCAAAAACCGCATCACCAACCACTGCATTGCTATCGCGGTAGCGTGGGACGTGGGCCTTAAAATCTTTCACTCTCTGATAAAGCCCTATGTGCCTTCGGGTACCTTCGAGCCGCTTACCCCCGTGTTACTCGAGAAAGAGCTGTTCCAGGATTACGAGCGGGAGCTGCTGGCTGCGTTGAACAGCGATGAGGTTCTAAACATCGCGTTGACTGGTGGGTACGGCGCAGGCAAGTCGAGTGTCATCAAAACATTCTTTGAACGACATCCTGAGTTCAAGACGGCATATGTCTCGTTGGCCACGTTCAGCAAGGATGCACCTTCACCCCTGCCGGTGTCCGGGGCTGAACAGACTTCAGACCCTAGGCCAGAGAATGGGCAAACCGTCGACCCTGCAAAGGAATCAGCATCGTCTGGCGACCTGATCCCCAGGATCGAAGAGACTATTGTTCAGCAATTGCTTTATACCGTACCTGCTGCTCGGCTGCCGAAGACACGCCTCAAGCGGATCGTTCAGGCGCGTAAGCGTACGATTTACTATCGTACCGTAGCGATGATTGCCCTTGTTCTGGGCGGCCTTCGTCTCTACGTACCGACAATCGATAAACTGCCGAAAATCGATCCCGATTGGCTCGTTCCCGGCCTGATGCTAATACCAGGCTGGCTCGCGGTCGGCGCAGTTGGTTATGTGATTTGGTACCTGCTGCATGGCAGTATGAAGCTACTGTCAATGCTCAGCATCGATGGTCTAACCATCAAGGGCGGCAAGCTTGAAGCAACAAATCATGCTTCCGTTCTGCATAAAAATGTTGACGAGATTATTTACTGCTTCCAGCATAGCGATATCCGCGTCGTGGTCATTGAGGATCTAGATCGCTTCGGCACCCAGGAAGTTTTTTTCCGACTTCGTGAAATCAATTTCACGATTCGACACTCTCCGGAGATCAAACGCCCGGTTCATTTCATTTATGCCATTCGAGATGAGCTTTTCACGGTAACTGACAAGACGAAGTTTTTCGACCTCATCATCCCGGTTATTCCAGTTGTTAACTCCGAGAACTCGCGAGAAAAGCTCAGCGAGTACATGGGGATGCGTGAAGTAAATGGCAGTCAGTTGGGCGGAACGCTCGATCCTGTTCTGGTGGAGACAGTCTGCTACTACATTGATGAGATGCGTTTGATTAAGAATATTGTCAATGAGTACGATATTTTTGCGAATTTGCTATCCCGTGGTGGTATCGAGCTAGATCAGAACAAGCTATTCGCTATGGTCGCTATGCGAAATCTACATCCTGAAGAGTTTGCTGAGCTTAACAAGAGGCGGGGGCGGGTCTATTCAGTCCTAACGGGGTTGTCAAAGTGGATGGAGAGCGGGAGCCAAGAGCTCTTGGGAAGTCGGGATAAGCTTTGGGAGGAGAGGAAAGATCGTATTGCTGCTGGGGTAGAGCAATTGATTGATGTCAGGCTGCGCGTTTGGTATGAAGCACTAAAAGCGGGCGGCCTTGAGGGCGCAAACTACATCCAAACTGAAAGTGGAGCTCGGTTTAGCCTTACTGCATTCTTGCAGGATGATACCTTCGATCAGCTTACTAAGGCTGGGCAGTGGCAAAGCCTTATAGTCTCGCAGCACGGGCGTGTATCGTCTGGTCATGCTTTTAAGCCTGTCGACGTTTTGACTAGAGCTTCATATGAAAAAAGAGTGGCCCGAATTCATACTCCCCTAAAACATGTCGAAGAAGCTATTAGGGATGTTGATAGAGAGATTGTCAAGACAAAAACTATTTCATTCAGAGATGCAGCGCGGGGTGGTTACGGTTCGACTATTACTGAGCAGCTACCTGGGCTAGATGTAATCGTATATTTGTTGCGTAATGGGTATCTTGATACTGACTACACGGACTACCTTGGCTTCTTTTATGAGGGCTCACTCACCCGCAACGACCAGAACCAACTCTTGGCTCTTCGGCGTCGGGCTCTGCTTGATGTCGACGTGTCTTTATCTAATCCTGCTAAATTAGTCGATAAGTTGGATCATGACTCCCTGGATGGCGGCTGCGGCATCATAGCAAGCTTGATTACAGAGCTGTCCATGACTGCTAGAATTTCTGATGCATCCGATATTCGAAAGCAGAAGCTCGAGATTGTACTCAGGAGCGGCCTACAGCATTTAAGCAGGATGGCCGATGCCACTCTGATAGTCATGGAGACTGAAACTTGCTCCAAATTCATTCAAGCAGTTCATACCCTTCAGCCAGAGCTTTTCATCCGGTTGTTCGAGGTTGAGCAGTTTCAAGTTATTCAATCTCGCCAAAATCTAGTAAGCGCTCTATTGGACGGCCTTGTGCCGAAACAGTTGATGGAATCGGATGGGCGATCTCAGCTGCTTGAAATTATTCAGGATCTTCCTGTGGTAGATTCCCTGATTCCAAAACTTAGTAACAAGTTTTCGGGTTGGGCATGGTTGCGTCGTGAGCCTGTGAGATTTAAGGCTCTTGAGGAGGGTGTCGGCCAGGATACATTGCGGCGGCTCGTGGAGTGGGACTGTTTAGAGTTCTCCTTGCCGATGATTAAACTGCTGTGCGATACCCTGGATGGTACGCAGGCAGGTGTGTCGTATGCTCGACTCAGGTCTCTGGATCTTGTGGGATTGAACATCGCAATCGAGTGTGATCCACACGCTTTTATTGGAGAGCTTCTCAATCAAGAGGGCGTTATCCAAGAGGATGAAGAATCATTGAGGTATCTGCTTTTCCTGATTCGAGAGGAGTCAACCCTGCAGCAGGAGTATTTTGGTAGAACAGTATGCAAGCTGGGTAACTTGGAAGGCTTCTCGGATAATATTTGGGAGTGCGCACTCCGATATGACCGAGTAGTTTCCGTTGCCTCGGCTGCTTTGCAGTATTACGACCATATGATCGTGCGGCCTACTGAGAAACCAAGCGAGTCCCCTGATGTCGATGAGAGACAAGTGATTAATCAGATTTTCGCTGATTTCTTGATAAGGAACGCAGTCGAGGCTCAGAAGCTCTGGGATGACACACGAGATGACCTTGATTGTTTACAAGCCCAAATCATCGTATCTGAGCTGATTGATGAAAGTACCCTTGAGCGGATTTTTGCTCGATCTTCGATAATGGCCGAAGCCATAGTCGACGCAGTAATGACACCTGAGCGATGGCGGTACTTGGCAACCGCTGACTTCGTACCTTTCGATGTCGAGATCAATGAGGCCTTTGGCAATCAGGGGCTTGATTTGGAGCTAGCATATCTCCGTAAGCGTTGGCCGGAGGCTAGAGGTTCAGTGGATCTGATGAGGCAGGATCCTTATATAGTCGGCGCCTTGGCGAAAATTCCTGAAGTCCCGATCAAGGACATCTGCGAGATGTGGGCCGGCGTGGTGCAGCGTGAGCTTGAGGGAGATGAGGCTGTACGCGATACGCTCGGAGCAGTCTGCGCCCGCGCAAACAGGGAAGGAGTGACCCTGCCAAGAAACTGCTTGAAAGTAATTGCCACCATGGCCAAGGATGTTTCACGCCCTCTTGAAGAGCGCATGGAGATGCTTGTCCAGGCAGTGGAGTTGAATGCTGACTGGCCGACGCTTGCCTCGATTCTGAACCCGCTGGGTGAAGTCTACGAGCTTCTATCTGGCAAGAAATCGCTTGTGCGGCTCCCGCCAACCGCTCTTGATTCACGTCTCGCCCATAGTCTTTCACGGCGCGGATTCGTTGGATTGCCGAAGGAAAGCGAGAAACATATCGAGATACGTAGTAGGCCTTCGTTCATGGTGTGAGGTGGCGCGGGATGCTGACCAAAGCCCCTCTTCGGCAGGCATTCGCATCCCTGCTTGCTTTCCCTCAAAGCCAAATCGCGGCAGTGATATAGAAGGGGGTTACAGCAGAAGTGTTTCCAGGTACTTTCCCGTTTTTCAGGAGAACCCCACGTGATTGTTCATGGCGTTGAGTACCACTTCTGCACGGCCTCAAGTGTCACCCTAGGCCACGATGGCCTGGGGCTTGAGTGTACCCGCGGCGACCAGATCATTTTCGAGATCTTTCGTAACGACGAGACACTCAGATTCGAGGTGACGCTGTTCGAGCATGACGTTCCTTTGGAACTGCTCGAGTACGCAGTGCCCATTGCCCGGGAACTACTTGGGGATTTCGACCCTTTCGTCCCAAGCTAATCCCGGCGTTACCGGATGGGTTCAGGGTTACCTCATCGAACAAGGAGAGTGGTAATGCGGTTGCAGGAAAGGCATGCAGCGTTCAAGGAATGGTTCATACCGAAGCGCAAGCGTCGAGTTGGCGCGGTGATGGTTGTTATCTGGGTGATCGGAATGGTGACCAACCCATCCGTACACTGGTCCTGGTCGTACATCGGGGGGCTGGGGATGTTCTATTTCATCAGCGCTTGGCCGCCAGAGCTCCACGACAAGCGCTGAGGAGCTGGCGGGTAGCATAGAGTCTGAGTCCAGATCGTTCAGGCTCAGTCCACAATAAAGAGCTTGGCTCCAGTAGCCGTCGATGACCGGTGCGCCTCCGCATTGTCCCCCACCTGATAGCTCATGCCCGGTTGCAGGGTGAAAGTCCGACCATCCTCCAGCTCGGTGTCCAGCCGACCTTCCAGGCATAACAGAATATGACCCTTCCGGCACCAATGATCGGCCACATATCCCGGGGTGTACTCAACCCATCGAACCCGAACGTCCCCAAACAGACAGGTACGCCAATACGCCGTACCGTTCTCGCCTGGATAAGCGACAGGATCGATTTTTGACCAGTCCGTGGTACCAAACGGGATTGCTGTCAGTTCCATGACAACCTCTTGGAAACAGTGAGGCCTGAACCGTACCGATGAAATCGCTCTGCCAATAGACACAGACCGCTGGGAATTTGGACATACAGACAGTCCAGCGAACCTGCCTCAGGGGCCAAGCTGCTTCAAAACCGCCGCCACAATCGCTTCCGGCCTGTCTTCCTGCATCAGGTGGCCTGAGTTCTCTACCCGGACGCAGGGCTGTCGGGAGATAAGCCCAGCAAGACGCTCCCCTTGGGAATAGGGAATCCAGGCGTCCTCCGAGCCCCAAAGCACCGATACGGGGCAATCCAGCTTCCCGTAGAGCGGTTCGATTTCGTCGGTGTAGCGCTGATCCATTTGTGCGATTTGCCTGTAGAAGGCCGCCTGGCCAATCGGCCCCAGCCATGGAGCGCTGTACGCTTGCAGGGCTTCGTCACTGAGGGGATTGGCCGCAGCGGTTTGCAGATAGGCTGCCAGCAGCGCTCGGTGCATGTAGTCGGGCATACCGGCAAAGGCGGCCTCATGTTGACGGACATGCTGAACGAAAGGAGAGCCCCAAGGTGCCAGGGCTACGGCATCGAAAATGGTGAGGGACGCATAGCGCAGACCGTTCAGGTAGTAAGCGCGCAGTGCTGTCGCGCCTCCAAAGTCATGGGCCAGGACGTCAGGGCGCTCGATGCCCCATTCCTCGAAAAGCGCAGCCATGACGTTGTTCTGAATCGCCAATGAAACGTCCTGGCCTTCTCTCATTTCAGACAGGCCATAGCCAACCAGGTCGAAGTAATACACGGTTCTGCGGTCAGTGAGATGAGGTATGACGCGCCGCCATACCTGTGAAGAGAAGGGGGTGCCATGGATGGCGACCAGCGGCGCGCCTGTCCCCATTTTTCCCCATCTGACGGTGTTGCCTTCGATGCTCGATGCGTAGGGTAGATCCAGCATGGCTCACCTCACATTGTCATTTAGCTAAATGACTATATGATGCAGGCATGGACAGATCAATACAGATGAAAGCGATGAGCAGTGAGGTTCGCATGGCGATCCTTCGCCTGCTCGCAGCGCCTCGTGACCACTTCGCTGAACAATGGTCGGCAGACCCCGTCGAGTTCGGCGTCTGCATGACCCTTATCGCAAGTGCGCTGGGTATCGCCCAGCCGACAGCGAGCCGGCACCTTGAAATTCTCAGGCAGGCGAGGTTCATCTCGGTTTCAAAGCAGCAAAAATGGTCGTACTGCAAGCGTAATGATGCTGAGATTCTCGAGTACCTGGAGTGGCTCAGGCTTGAGTTGGCGCCGGGTGGATGTGTCTAGCAATTTTGGTTTGCTGGTGCCGCCCAGCACCGCAGGCGATCCGCTTCACCGCAGAACAAACAAGGAGAGTGAGTGCCAATGGGCAAAAGGTTGGAAAAGGTCCGAGAGTGGCTCACGCCACGCAGGCGCATCTGGGCAGGCGTAGGTCTGTTAGCCGCGTTTTTTTTGATTCCGGCAGTCAGTTCAGGAACGACGGTGGATTGGCTGATAGGGCCAGCAGCCGTTTTCCTCATAGGCGGCCTCATGCCCGAGGCGAGCAGGAGACAATGAGGCGCTGACGGGCAGTGCAGCGAGTCGAAGGAGGGCAGCAGGCATTTTTCGCCGCTGCCCTGTCTGTCGTTACTTACCGCGAGGCTTGCCAGCATCACTGCGCTTATCACGGACTTGGCCGTCCTTGTTGCGAGAGCATGGTTGTTCACCACCGCCAGGTGTGGAGCTTTATGGCCCTTTCCGAATCAAGGAAGCGATAGCGGCAGATGCAAAAGAGGGAAGGGTTGGGCGACCACCATTTGGGCTTGAGGACCAGCCCTTACAAGGTGTTGAGAATGGGCGTTCGACTTGGACTTGCCGGGGTCGCTTTGCGACCTTTTCGCGGCACAAGGCCGCTCCTACAAGTGACCGCGCCATCCTGTAGGAGCGGCCTTGTGTCGCGAAAGGGCTGCAAAGCAGCCCCGGCAATCTTGAATTGAAGTGGCCATCTCCTAGCCGGCCTGGGGGGTGATGCTCAAACCTCCGGAACCCCTTCCTCCCAAACCGCCCAATTCTTCAGAATCTCCTGCACCAGCGGATTGGCAGTCCGATAGAGATTCTCCAGCGCCGGAACAAAACCGCCCTGGTCGGCATACTTGAGCAGGTTCCCCACCTCGCTGACCCCCGGTTCAGGCCGATCAAAGTCAGACCCCGCCCGCACCACCGCCACCCGCTGCACATCCACCAACCCTTCACGACTGGCCCGCAGCAGCGCTTCATAGGTGGAGTTATCTTCCTGCTGGGTCGTGCAGTACTCCCCCTTGTCATCCGTCAGTAACCGAGTCCAGACCTCGGCCCGCTCACTCAGGCGCGTCCCGGAAAACCAGGTGTTGCCCGCCACGGTGTCGCACCGGGTCACCACCGGCGGCTGGTTGGCCGGCGCCATCGGGTACTTGAGCCGCCAGGCCGCCGATTCCTTGCTCTCGCTCAGGCTCACCCCGCGTGACAGGGCGTAGGCCTTGGCCTGCAGCTTCGGATTGAGCTCGAAGACCTCGGTCTTGTAGTCCAGCGGCGGCTTCTCGTTCGGGCCCTTGGTGTTGATCCCCAGGTAGCCGGTCGGCCAGTCCTTGGGCGCATCCCGTGAGTCCAGCTCCCACTGGGTGCCGAACTCCACCAGGTAATGGGCCCAGGCGGTGGTGCCGAGGGTCCCGTGCTTCGGGTTGATCCCGGCAATCCCCGCGACCAGGAAGTAGCTCTTGCGCAGGTCGAACTTCGGCGACAGCGCCAGTGCCAGGGTCGAGGCCGCGGCGTTGGTCTGGCCCATGCCGGTCACCAGCAGGCAGACATCCTGGCTGTTGCAACGTATCACCGGATATTCCGCCGACAGGCCCGGCACACGCACCTCCTGCTTCAGTTCCAGGCGCTCGATCCAGTGCTGGGCCTCGGGGGCGAACATGGTGATCAGCATCACCTTGGGCCTGATCGGCGGCGCAGCCGTCTCGCCGGCCTGGGCCGTCGAGGTGAGCAGGATGCCGCAGGCCAGGCCCGCGGCGAGGGAAAGACGGTGCATCGGGTGCATGCAAGCCTCCATGGCGCAAGCGATCAGAACTGGTAGCCGACCCCGGCGTAATACCCCCAGCCATTGGACCTACCGCGGAAATCCCCATCGCCGAAATTCAGCTGGCTGCCATCCTGCCAGTTGCCGCCATTGTGGAAGTGGCGGCCCACCAGGGTGAAGCGCAGGTGGGTGAAGGCGTACAGCAACACGTTGGTGGATACCGTGGCATTGGCCGTGCGGTTGGGGTTGTCCTTGTGCAGGTCCGAGCCGAAATCGAAGTTGGTGAAGCCGATATAGGTCAGCGAGGCGCCGTTGTCGAACTTGCCGAGGGGTACGATGTACTTGAGCTGGGCCCGGTAGCCGTCCCACGAGTACTCGTTGCTGGCGCCATAGTTTTCCCACTGGTAGCGGCCGTAGAAGTTGGCCGACAGATTGACCCGCGAATGGGTGTCGATGTCGGTGCCCAGGCCGCTGTACAGAGTGTTGGCGCGGTTGGCGCTGTTGCTGCCGTGGTCGTAGATCCAGTCGAAGGCTACGTACCACTCCTTGAACGGGCCAACGGCCAGGCTGCGTCCGGCCAGGTAGTCGATGGAGATCCGCGGCTCGTGTTCCATGAACAGCGGCGAGCCGTGGTCCCACGCGCCCTTGTCATGGCTGTTGCCGATGTCGAGGATCTTCGGGATGTCGATGTAGCCGTACAGTTCGAACGGCCCCTTGCGGCCGAAGTACTCGTATTCGAGGTAGATATCGTCGACAGGGCGGGGACCGAAACTGATGTCCTTGGTGCCGATCAGGGTGAAGTTCTGGTTGTACCAGTCCGACAGGTAGGGCCCCGATTTGGCCGGTGCGGCGGCCGGGCTCAGGGCCTCGCCCTGGGCTGACTCGCTGGGGGGATTTTCCTGGGCCTGGGTGGTGACGCTGAGTAGTCCCGTAACAGCGCCCAGTAGCAAGGAGACAGCCAGGGGGGAGCGAGCCGCTGGGCGCAGGGATGCAGGTTGACGCATTGAAAGTCCTTGTTCATGCGGTGGTAGCCCCGAAAGGCTGAGGTGAGCGAAAGCTTCGGCGATTGTTCGCTTAATTGTTTTGAGCAAACGTTTGCATACTCTGTACCAACCTGCCAGAGGTGCTTGAAATAAAAGCCGAACTCGGGGTTTTAGCTGACCTTTCGGTTAGAAAGTTGCACTGGAGCTGGGCGTGGGATGGGGGCGGGCACGAGCATGGGGCGGTAATGCTGCGGGTGGCGACGAAAAATGAGGGAGTGGGTCTTATATTGAGCGTGGGCGGTGTACGCGATGGGCTTGCGGCGCCTCACCAGGGCGAGCCGCAAATCCATCACCATCTTGCTGGCATCACTTCACTGCAGTGTTTCGGGCTTCCTTCCCTGGGAGGCCTCCTTCAATCCCTGCTCCATCCGCCCAATTACCTGCGCCAGTATCGCTGCTCTTTCCAGCTCTCCCGACGCTTTCATCCGTGCATGATCCCGGCGCAGGTTCAGCAGGCATTTCTGCAGTCCAAGCGCCGAGCTGTCGTAGTTGTCCATGTCGTTCTCACTGGCCGTGGGCATCCGTGCCGTTGTAGGAAAGGCTCGACGGTATCAGGTCAATTCCCCAGCCAATACTGATTATTCATACACCGGATCACAAACCCGTAGAAACGTCCTACAGCAACAAAAGAGGCGTCTTACAGGATGGCCGGGGTGAATGTTTCGGCATGCGTCCGCTCATTCTGCGGCAGGCCCCGGAGTATAAGGCCTGCCACGGAACAGACGGGTTGCAGAGGCAATCCGCGTCTCCCGGCACCCGACATGCGCTGCCGAAACGATATGTTGCAATTGCCCTTACAGATGGTCCGCATCCACCACGGCCTTGACGAATGCCTCGGGCGCTTCCTGCGGCAGGTTGTGGCCGATGCCACCGCTCACCAGGCGGTAGGCGTACTTGCCGGTGAAGCGCTTGGCGTAGGCCTCGGCCGGTGGATGCGGCGCGCCGTTGGCATCGCCTTCGAGGGCGATGGTGGGTACGCCGATGGCGGGGAAGGTGGCCAGCTTCGCCTCCAGCGGGTCGTAGCGGGTCTCGCCCTGGGCCAGGCCGAGCCGCCAGCGGTAGTTGTGCACGGTGATGGCGACCTGGTCGGGGTTGTCCAGGGCCTTGGCGCTGCGCTCGAAGGTGGCGTCGTCGAACTTCCACTGCGGCGAGGCGGTCTGCCAGATCAGCCGGGCGAAGGCGTGGCGGTTGCTGTCGTAGCCGGCGCGGCCGCGCTCGGTGGCGAAGTAGTACTGGTACCACCACTGCAGTTCGGCGCTGGGCGGCAGCGGGGCCTTGGCGGCTTCCTGGCTGCTGATCAGGTAGCCGCTGACCGACACCAGCGCCTTGACCCGCTCGGGCCACAGGGCCGAGACGATATCGGCGGTGCGCGCGCCCCAGTCGAAGCCGCCGAGCACGGCGCGCTTGATCCCCAGGGCGTCCATGAAGGCGATGACGTCGCTGGCCAGGGCGGCGGGTTGGGCATTGCGCGGGGTGTTCGCGCAGAGGAAGCGGGTGTCGCCGTAGCCGCGGGCGTAGGGCACCAGCACCCGGTAACCCTGGGCGGCCAGTTGCGGCGCCACCTGCTCGTAGCTGTGGATGTCGTACGGCCAGCCGTGCAGGAGGATCACCACCGGGCCGTCGGCAGGGCCTTGTTCCACGTAGGCGACGTCCAGCACGCCGGCCTGGACATGCTTGAGCGGGCCGAAGGGGGTGGACTGGCGGGCTGCGGCAGGCGAGCGGGTTTCCTCGGCCTGACCGGGGGTGGTGGTCAGCAGGGCCAGAGGCAGCAGGGCGCAGGCGAGCAGGGCTGAGCGGTTGAGGCGGTTGGTGCTGGCGAACATGGTGCATCTCCTTGGCGGGCCATCGGTGTGGGCGGGATGGCGTGTAGTTAAGGAGGTGGCTGTGTCCGGGGTGTGTCGGGTGCTGGTGGGGTGGGCGTTCGTGTGTATCGGGAGGCGGTTGGTACACAGAATGCTACACAAGGGCAGGGCTTCGTGAGCAGTTTCAGCTATCTGCGTGGGAGCGGGCTTGCCCCGCGATGCAATGGATGGCACCGGCCATGCCGGTGATCGCGGGGCAAGCCCGCTCCCACGCAGACCTCGCTAGCCCGCTAAATCGGAGCGTTGTGATTTGGGCGTTCTTGGGTTTCATCGTTCGCTTGCGCCTGCAGCCAGCGCACCACCTGCTCGGCGGCCGAGCCTGCCAGCGGAGCATGGCCGGCCAGCAGGTGGAAGCCGGCGTTGCTGTGCAGTTCATGGTCTTCAAGGGCGAGTACCAGCGTGCCGGCCTTCAGGGCATTTTCCACCAGCAGGCGGGGCACCAGGGCGATGCCCATGCCTTGCTCGGCGGCCTCGATGGCGAGGATGGTCTGGGAGAACACCGGGCCGTTGAAGCGCGTGCCGGGCAGCGCGTAGTGATCGAACCAGCGCTTCCAGTTGTTGTGGCTGTCGGAGATCAGCGGCTGCTGCGCCAGATCCGCGGCTTGCCGCCAAGAGTGCTCGCCGCGCAACGCCGGCGCGCACACCGGCACCGCCACGCCGGGCAGCAGGGGCAGGGCGTAGGCTTCGGCGAAGGGCGGGGCTCCCCAACGCACGGCAAGGTCCACGGCGCCCTTGCCGCTCAACGGGCGGGTACTGTCGGAGGCATCGATCATCAGCGCCACCGGCGGGTGGGCCTGGGCCAGCAGGCCCAGGCGCGGGATCAACCAGCGGCTGGCGAAGGCGGGGGTGGTGCTGAGCAGGATCTGCCGGGGATCGCGCTGGCTGTCGCGTTCCAGCAGTTCGCCGGTGGCGTCCTCGATGATGTCCAGGGCCAGGCGCACGCGGGTCAGGTAGTCGGCGCCGTCCCGGTTGGGCCGCAGGCCTCGGGGCAGGCGCTCGAACAGCGGGCGGCCGAGCTTGTCCTCGAGGGTGCGTACCTGCTGGGCGACGGCGCCGGGGGTGACGTGCAGTTCGTCGGCGGCGGCGCGGAAGCTGCCCAGGCGGGCGGCGGCCTCGAAGGCCACCAGGTGGTTGACGATGGCGGGGGCATTGCGTCGCTTGGGCGCGCTCATCCAGTAGATTTCCTGCAGGCTGCTGCCAGTATTTGTGATTGGTGCGATAAGCCGGATTCTGGCTTCATGGGCCTACTTGATCAACTCCCAGAAGGAGCAACACATGTCTTCCCAGAAAGTTGCAATCATCACCGCAGGCGGCAGTGGCATGGGTGCCGAGGCCGCGCGGCGGCTGGCCGCCGATGGCTTCAGGGTGGCGATCCTGTCGTCGTCCGGCAAGGGCGAGGCGCTGGCGGCCGAGTTGGGCGGGATCGGCGTGACCGGCTCCAACCAGTCGGTAGAAGACCTGCAGCGTCTGGTCGACACAGTGATGCAGCAATGGGGGCGGGTCGATGTGCTGGTCAACAGCGCAGGCCACGGCCCGCGCGCGCCGGTTCTCGAGCTGAGCGACGACGACTGGCACCGTGGCATGGAGGTGTACTTCCTCAACGTGGTGCGCCCGACCCGCCTGGTGACGCCGATCATGCAGCGCCAGGGCGGCGGCGCCATCATCAACATTTCGACTTTCGCCGCCTTCGAGCCGGATCCGACGTTCCCGACCTCCGGGGTGTTCCGCGCCGGGCTCGCGGCCTTCACCAAGCTGTTCGCCGACCGTTACGCGGCCGAGAACATCCGTATGAACAACGTGCTGCCGGGCTTTATCGACAGCCTGCCGGAGAAAGCGGAATTCCGTAGCCGGATTCCCATGGAGCGGTACGGCAAGGCCGAGGAGATCGCGGCCACCGTCGCCTTCCTGGCCTCCGAGGGCGCGGGCTACATCACTGGGCAGAACCTGCGGGTCGATGGGGGTATCACCCGTTCGGTCTAACTGGCATGGCGGGCATACAGCTGGGCGACGACTTCCGTTAGCATGTCGCCCCTGTTTCCCGCTATCCGGATCCGCCCCATGAGCACCCCGATGTTCCGCCAGGCCACGGCAACCGACGTGGACCGTTGCTACCAGATCGAAACCAGCGCCTACGAAGGCGACGAGGCCGCCACCCGGGAGAAGATCGCCACGCGCATCGCCCAGTACCCGGAGGGCTTCCTGGTGCTGGAAGCCGATGGCCAGGTGATCGGCTTCATCAACAGCGGCTGCGCCGACCAGGTGGTGATGTCGGACGAAGCCTTCAAGGAGCTGGTCGGGCATGATCCGCTGGCGCCCAACGTGGTGATCATGTCGGTGGTGCTCGACCCTGCGTACCAGGGCCTGGGCCATGCCGGCCGGCTGATGGCGCGTTTCGTCGAACAGATGCGCGAGCGCGGCAAGGCGACTATTCACCTGATGTGCAAGGAACGGCATGTCGGGCTGTACGAGAAGATGGGCTACGCCTATGTGCGCCCGTCGGCCTCCGACCATGGCGGCATGGCCTGGCACGAAATGATCATGGTGCTCTGAAGGACCTTCGACTAGCATCGACGCTTTTCGCAGCCAGGGAGAGGCCTGTGAACTACGTCGTGATTGCCGCACACCGCAGTGAGTATCCTGCGCCCATCACCTTCGCCCGAGGCACGCTGCTGGACATCGGCCAGCGTTACGAGGGTGATGAGCACTGGGAGGACTGGTACCTGTGCAGTTGCCAGGGCCAGGAGCCAGGCTGGGTGCCCGGCCAGCTCATCGAGCGGCTTGGCGTCGGCCGGGGCAGGGCGGTGGAGGCCTATTCGGCCCATGAGCTGGATGTTGACCCCGGCCAGTCGCTGGAGGGCCTGCGCCCCCTGAACGGCTGGCTCTGGTGCCGTCGTGCAGGCAATGGGGAGCTGGGCTGGGTACCGCTGGCGAAGCTGCGCCAGCTGGACTGAGATCAGACCGCAGCCAGCAAGGCCGCGCTGTCGAGAATCCGCGCATAGTCCATGGCCAGGTTGCCCAGGGCCAGGGCATGGACGTCTTCCGCCGGCCACAGTCGGCCCTGCAGGTCGTGCTGGTCGAAGGTGTAGCAGGCATCGGCCACCACCAGCGTATCGAGCCCCAGGTTGCCCGCCGAGCGTGCGGTCGATTCCACCGAGTTGTTGGTGATCACGCCGACGATGACCAGCTGGCTGATGCCGCGCTGGTGCAGCCAGCGTTCAAGGCCACTGTTGCAGAAGGCGTCGGGCACGTGTTTTTCGAACACGGTCTCGCTGGCCCGCGGGGTGAAGGCGGGCTGGAACTCGCAACCGGGTTGGCCCGGCCAGAACACCGAGTCCGGATCGCGGGAGATGTGCCGCACATGTATCACCGGGCGCGTGCTTGCACGCCAGGCGGCGAGCAGTTCGCTGATGCGCTGTTCGGCTTCGGGGTTGTTGCGACGGCCCAGGCGAGGGTGGTTGATGCCGTTCTGCATGTCGATGATCAGCAGGGCGGCGTTGCTGGCGAGCGCGGTCATCTCTGGGAGTTCTCCTTGTCTGGGCTTCGGACCGTAGCACAGGTGTGCTCGGCTTGCGGATGGCCATCGCGGGGCAAGCCCGCTCCCACGAGCGTACGACGCTAGGCTAACGCGATCGGCGTGGGAGCGGGCTTGCCCCGCGATGGGAGGAATCACCATCTGATCCGCTTTTTTTCCACGAACCTGAATCTGTAACCGTATCAGCCGCTGCCGGAAAATACACCCAGGCCCAGCCTTCCAACCCGGTGTGCGCTGGGCAGGCTGCCCCGCTGCACTGCCGCAGCGGCCAGCCCCGCCGTTACGTCATCACACTGTAGAGGTTCCGATGGGCAAGCTCGCGCTGTTTCTGGGTGGTTTTCTGCTGCTGACTATCATGATTGGCCTGCTGGGCACCATTCCGCCAAGCTGAGCCGCAACTTTTTCCTGTCCCGGCCCGCCTGGCACAATGGCGGGCCAGACCCTTCCCCAAGTTTTTCCCGCCTCCTGGCCGCAGTCGTCTAGACAAGCGGTAGCTGCAAGTCGTTCTCAAGTACAAGTCGCTCGTGTAATCTCGCGCCCCCAATCCCAGGGCCCGGGCACACGGGCCGTTTACTTGCCTTGGAGACAATACACACTATGGAATGCAAGAAAGGCACTGCAGCGATGCTGGAGTGGCGCGGTCGTTTTCTCGGTGAGGGCATCCTCCACGAAGCGGACTACGATCAGGCACTGCGCCGTGCCGAAGAGTTGGAGCGTTCCGGTGTGATCAGCGCAAGCGAATGGATCGAGTTGGTCAAGTTGGCCAATGCGGCCTTGCTGCGCTTGTAAAAATTCCTTCAAGGCTTGCAGAAACTGTCCACAAAATTCGTGGGTAGGTCTGTGGATAAAGCGCTACAGGCCATGGTTCTCAGGGCCTCTGTTAGATTGAGCAGAAATTGAGCAGCCCAGTTCAGGGCTGTTCCCCTCCCCGCGGACCGGCCTCGCGCAGGGTTTGCAGCAGCTCGCGGACCTTCGCCGGCAGGTCGCCGGCCGGGTACACGGCGTGCATCTGCGGGTCCTGCCCGGTGCTGGATGTCAGGTGGTAGTCGGGGCAGACCCGCACCAGGCGCCCGGCACGCACCTGCGGCTCCCCCAGCCAATCCGCCAGGCGGGCGATACCGGCCCCTGCCAGGGTACTCTGCAGCACCGCCACCCCCGAGCCCAGGCGCAGCCGTGGTCGCGGGCGCAGGCTGACGATGTGTCCGTCCTTGCTGAAATGCCAGGCCTTCAGGATGCGCGGCGCGGTGTGCAGGATCAGCGTATGCCGCTCCAGGTCTTCCAGCACCTGCGGTGTGCCGGCCAATGCCAGGTACTGAGGGCTGGCGTAGAGATGGCGGCGGTAACGCCATAGTGGATAGCCGATCAGTTCGCTGGACTGCGGGAAGGCCCCGCGGATCACGAAATCCAGCTTGCCTTGCAACGGGTCGAAGGCCTGGTCGCCGTACTGTACGTCGAGGGTGACGTGGGGGTGGCGGCGGGAAAATTCGGCCAGCACCGCCGGCAGCACCTGCTGGGCCAGCACCTCGGGCGCGGCCAGGCGGATCCAGCCCTGGGCGTCGCCGGTCAGCGCTGCCAGTTCGTCGGCGGCATCCCGTTGCACATCCAGCAAGCGCTCGGCATGGGGCAGCAGCCGCTCGCCGGCCTCGGTGAGCGATACTGAACTGGCGCTGCGGTTGAACAGTTTGGCGCCGCTGCTATCCTCCAGGGCCTGCACGGCCCGGGTCACCGCGCTGGGCGAACGACCCAGGGCGCGGGCAGCGCTGACGAAGCTGCGCTTGTGCGCGACGCTGACGAACGCCTGTATTTCTCGCAGCATGTCCAGTGCCATCGCGGGGTTCCTTGTTGCAGTTTTCGCAATATGGCATTTCAACACACGCGCGCCGCTTTGATTAGTCTGGCAGCCTGTTTTATGCCGCCCGGACCCCGAGATGATGGATATCGCCCTGCTTTCACTGTTCGCCTTCGCCGCTGGTCTGATCGACGCCGCCGTGGGAGGCGGCGGGTTGATCCAGATCCCGGCGCTGTTCAACGTGCTGCCCAACGCCCAGCCGGCGGCGTTGCTGGGCAGCAACAAGCTGGCCTCGGTGTGCGGCACCAGCTTTGCGGCGCGTTCGTTCATCCGCAAGGTCAAGCTGGACTGGGGGCTGATCGTGCCGGCGGCGCTGAGCGCCTTCGTCATGTCGTTCTGCGGCGCGGCCACCGTGTCGCTGGTACCGGCAAGCGTGATGCGGCCGATGGTGCTGGTGTTGATCGTGCTGATGGCCATCTACACCTTCTGCAAGAAGGACTTCGGCACCTTGCACAAACCCATGGCGATCGGCCGCAAGGAACAGTGCCTGGCGGTGTTGATCGGCGGCGCCATCGGCTTCTATGACGGATTGTTCGGCCCAGGCACTGGCAGCTTCCTGATCTTCCTGTTCATCCGCTTCTTCGCCCTGGACTTCCTGCATGCCTCGGCTTCGGCGAAGCTGGTCAACATCGCCACCAACCTGGCGGCGTTGGTGTTCTTCATTCCGTCGGGCAATGTGCTGTGGGCCATTGCGCTGCCGATGGCGCTGTTCAACATCCTCGGCGCGCTGACCGGCACCTGGCTGGCGGTGCGCAAGGGCGCGGGGTTCGTGCGCGGGCTGTTCCTGGTGCTGCTGTGCGTGCTGATCGCCAAGCTGAGCTGGGACCTGCTGGCCGGCTGAGTCACACCACCTGGCGCTGTCCCTCGGCCTGTTCGACCCGGTTGCGACCCTGGGCCTTGGCCCGGTAGAGCGCCTGGTCGGCGCTGGCCAGCAGTTCGTCGAGGCTGGGCGCCGGGGTGTCGGCGGTGCAACCGCTTACTCCGATGCTCACGGTGATCCGCAGCGCCTGCCCGGGCTGCGCTATGTGCTGGTCCTGTACCGCCCGACGCAGGCGCTCGGCGGTGAACCTGGCCAGTTCCGGTGCCAGCCCCGGCACGACGATGACGAATTCCTCGCCGCCCAGGCGGGCGAACAGCTCGCCGTCGTGCAACTGGTCCTGCAGGGTCATGGCGAACTGGCGCAGCACCTGGTCGCCGACCGCGTGGCCATGCTGGTCGTTGATGGTCTTGAAGTGATCGATGTCGAGCATCATCAAGGTCAGCGGCGCTTGCCGACGGTTGTCGAGCAGGGCGTGGGCGCGGCGGATGAAGGCGCTGCGGGACAGGGTGCCAGTGAGATGGTCGATGGTCGCCTGATGCGCCAGGCGCGCCATCAGGCTGCGGTTGGCGCTGCTGACACAGGCCAGCACCAGCGGGCCGAGCACCAGCATGGCGATGCCCAGGCGCGCCGACATCAGGGTGGTGACCCCCGATTCGCTCTGCGGGATGCTGAAGTGCATGAGGTTCTGCGCCACGGCGACGATCAGCGTGCTGCCGGCGGTGAGCGCCAGCAGCGCCACCAGGAATGGCGAGTAGCTGAGCGCGCACCACAGCAGCGCGGCGATCGGGAAGGCGATGGCCCCGGGGCCGCCGAAGACGATGCTGACCGCCAGCGAGGCGAGCAGCACCAGCAGCGGCGCCAGGCGGATCGGCTGGCTGGCGCTGCCGTGGCCGCTCAGGGCGCGTGGCGAGGGGGCGGTGAGCAGCACGGGCAGGACCAGCACGCTGGTGGAGAACTGCTCGCTGAACCAGGCAAGCCAGGTGGCGCGCAGCGATTGTTCGAACCAGGGCGTGGCCATCACGCAGGCCAGGCTGGCGGCGACCACGGCGCCGACCGCGCAGGTGCCGAACAGGTACAGGGTGCCGTGGGGCGTGCGCAGGCGTCGGTGCACGCGTGGCAGGCGGGCCATCAGGTACCAGATGCTGACGATGGCGCCGAGGTTGCACAGGTTGAACCACAAGGCTGGCTTCCAGGCGCTGCCGCAGGCCAGGTCGGCGCCCACCATGGCCAGGTAGATCAGGGCGAAGCCGGAGGGGGTGGCCTGGCGCGGATTGCGCAGCAGCACCCCGGCGAGCACCGCGTTCACCGGCCAGAACAGCGACAGCGATTCGATGGGGCGGGCGAGGATGCCGGCCAGGGTCAAGGCGAGGGTCAGGCCGAACAGGCTCAGCAGGGGCAGCAGGCGCGACGGGGCTGGTGACACCATGGGTTCGACCGGCAAGCGAAGACGAAATCCAGGAAAACGGCCGTAGGCACCTGGGACGATAGTCTGAGAGTGTCTTTCAAGTCGCCAATTGATGTCAATTCGCCGCAAATCGCCTGGATCGTGCCGCCGACTACAAGCCGAACACCCACGGCACCATCAGCACGGTGACCAGCATCACCAGCAGGGTGAAGGGCACCCCGACCTTGACGAAGTCGGCGAAGCGGTACTGGCCGGGGCCCAGCACCAGGGTGTTGACCGGCGACGACACCGGCGTCATGAACGCCGCCGACGCCGCCAGGGCCACGGTCATGGCGAACGGGTAGGGCGACATGCCCAGCTGCTGCGCGGTGCTGACCGCCACCGGGGCCATCAGCACCGCCGTCGCGGTGTTGGAGATGAACAGGCCGATCAGCGCGGTAAGGGCGAACAGGCAGGCGAGGATCACGCTCGGCCCGGCGCCGCCGAGGGTACTGACCAAGGCGCCGACGGCCAGGTCGATGCCGCCGGTCTTCTGCAGGGCCAGGGCGAAGGGCAGCATGCCGACGATCAGCACCAGGCTTTGCCAGTGGATGGCGCGGTAGGCGCTGTTCATGTCGATGCACCGGCCGGCGCCCATCAGCAGGCAGCCGATCAAGGCGGCGATGACATTGGGTACCAGGCCGCTGACCATCAACCCGACCATCACCGCCAGGCTGATCAGCGCGTAGGGCGCGCGGGCGCGAGCCGGGGCGACCTGGTCGATTTCCGCCGGCAAGCTCAGCACCAGGAAGTCGCGGGGCTTGCCCTGCAGTTGGCGTACCGCTTTCCACGGACCGACCACCAGCAGGGTGTCGCCCAGGCGCAGCTTTTCTTCCACCAGCGGTCCTTCGATCGCCTGCTGGTCGCGGCGCAGGCCGACCACATTGAGGTCATAGCGGGTGCGGAAGGTCAGCTCGAGGAGGGTCTTGCCGATCAGTTGCGAGCCCGGAGGCAGCGAAATCTCGGCCATGCCCACTTCCTGGGACTGGTCGATGAAATAGGCCGCCTTGAAGTGCAGGGGCTCGAGCAGCATCGACTGGCACAGGCTGCGCAGGTCGTCGCGGTTGGCGAACAGGTCCAGCAGCAGCACGTCGTCCTGTTGCAGCAGGGTACCGGAGTCGGCGGGAATCACCCGGGTGGTGAACTTGTGCTGGCGCTCGATGCCGATCACGTTGGCGCCGTGGCGGGTGCGCAGCTCCAGCTCGCCGAGGGTGTGGCCGATCAGCGGCGAATGGGGGCGGATGCGCAGGCGCCGCTCGCGGCCGCTGAGCTTGTAGTCCAGCACCAGGTCGAGCAGGGTGCGGCGGCTCTCGACGCGACCGTCCTTGCGCACCTCGCCGTTGAGCCAGTGGCGGGTCAGCAGCATGTAGCCGATGCCAAGCACCAGCACCACCAGGCCGAAGGGGGTGAAGCTGAAAAAGCCGAAGCCGCTTTCGCCGTGGCGCACCAGCTCGCTGTGCACCACCACGTTCGGCGGGGTCGCCACCAGGCTGAGCATGCCGCTGATCAGGCCGGCAAAGCTCAGCGGCATCATCAGCCGGCTGGGCGAGAGCTGCAGGCGCGCGGCGATGCTCAGCACCACCGGGATGAAGATCGCCACCACGCCGGTGGAGCTCATCACCGAGCCCAGGCCGGCCACCGCCACCATCAACAGCACCAGCAGGCGCGCCTCGCTGTTGCCGGCGCGCTCGCTCATCCACTCACCGATGCGATAGGCAATGCCGGTGCGCACCAGCCCTTCGCCGATCACGAACAGCGCGGCGATCAGCACCACGTTTGGGTCGCTGAAACCGGCCAGGGCCTGCTCGACGGTGAGAATGCCGGACAGCGGCAGCGCGAGGATCACCAGCAGGGCGACCACGTCCATGCGCGGGCGGTTGATGATGAACAGGACGACGACGACGGCCAGCAGGCCTAGGACCCAGAGCAGCTCATGGTTCATGGGGAGGGGATGTTCCTTCACACAGGGGCACGAAAGGCGATGGCCCTAGTGTGGCAGCTTGACGCGAATGCGTCGTTGACGTGCTGCAGTGTTTTGCCGGGGATTGCCCAACCCTGTGGGAGCGGGTTTACCCGCGAACACCAGCAAAGCTGGTGCCAGGCACCGCGGTGCTTGTTTCGCGGGTAAACCCGCTCCCACAGGGGGCGTGAAGCCGCTCGTAGGGCTGGGCGATCGCCTGCAGGATCAGTGGCGATGCTTGTGCTTGCGGTTGTTGTCGCCCATGTGGTTGCCGATCGCGCCGCCCGCCGCGCCGCCCAGGCCCGCGCCGACGGTCGAGCCGGTGGAGCCGCCGAGCTTGCCGCCGATCAGCGAGCCGCCGGCCGAACCCAGGCCACCGCCGATGGCGGCTTCGGCACGGTTGCCCTTGCGTGCGCCCACCGCGCTGCCGGCCGCGCCGCCCAGGCCCGCGCCGATGGCCGCGCCGGTGCTGCCGCCGATCTGTTTGCCGACGACGTTGCCCAGGGCACCGCCCAGGCCGCCGCCGATGGCAGCGGTACCGTCACCGGCGAAGGCGCCCTGGCAGAGCAGCAGGCCGAGGGCGAGGGAAGGCAGAGTCAGACGCATGTTGTGAACCTCAGGGGAATCATCAGGGGGAGGGTGCCGCGTGGTTGGCGGCGAGTCAGGGTTTGAAAGACGCTTCAGCGGTAGTAGCGGTCACGGTACTGGCGGTCGTCATCGTCACGGTCGTGGCGATGGTGATGACGGTGGCCGCGGTCACGGTCGCGCCAGCCGTCGTCATCGTCGTGGTAGTGGTTGCTGTAGCAGCCACCGAGCAGCAGCAGGGTGGCGACCATCGAAAGGCTTGCAAGGCGTTTCATCACGTTATAGGTCCTTGATCCGCAACGGTTTACGCGGTACCTCCTGTGACCTGTGGCGATCGATTTGGTTCTTTGCCGCGCAAACTTTTATCGCGGCGGCGATGAGCGGTAGCGGCGATTCCCCGGCCGGCCCGGCAGTGCTAGAGTCTGCTTCTTTTTTGTCCCGAGGATGGAACATGCGAGCAATTCTGCCGATCACCGTGGCGCTGCTGCTGGCGGGCTGTGCATCGTCGACCATGGAAGCGGCGCGCAACGGCTCGCCCACCGCACGCCTGGATTCGCACAAGACGCCCGACCTGGTCGCCCAGTGCATCCAGTTCAGCTGGCAGGAAGAGACCACCTTCGGGGTCGATGCCAGCGGCTACCTGGAGGCGCGCAAGCAGGGTGGGTTCACGGTGTATACCCGGGAGGCGGAGTCGTTCGTCGATGTCTACGCCCAGGCGGGAGGCACGCGGGTGGACTATTACGCGCAGAAGAATGACGGCGTGGCGTTGCAGCGCCGGGCGGCGGCGGCCACCTGTCTATAACTTGAAGCCAGGCCAGTGCAGGACTAGAACAGGCAAATCGACACCCTGTGGGAGCAACTGTCTTGCTCAATTTTTGGAGTCTGGCGCGATACCTGTGGGAGCTGGCTTGCCCGCGAACACCGGCGTAGCCGGTGCCAAGCACCGCGTCGGATTCTTCGCGGGTAAACCCGCTCCCACAGGGGGGCGCTGTGATGCTTACCCTGCCGCGCGCTCGGCAGTGATGTCCTCGAACACGCTGATCAGATGCTCCGGCTGCCCGTCGGCGCGACGTTCGAGTGAGGTGCGCGCCCGTACCCAGATATAGCGCCCGTCCTTGTGGCGCACGCGCTTCTGCACCTCGTAACGCTCGATCTCGCCGGCCAGCATGCGCTGCAGCAACGCCAGGTTGCCCGGCAGGTCGTCGGGGTGGGTGATCTGCTGGAAGGTCGTGCCGTACAGTTCGTCCTCGCGGTAGCCCAGCAGCTCGCAGAAGCTGCCGTTGACCCGCTGCCAGCTGCCATCCGGGTCGATATAGGCCAGCGCGCCCCAGGCCAGTTCGAAGATGGTGCGAAAACGCGCCTCGCTCTGGCGCAGCTCTTCTTCGGCGACCTTGCGCTCGGTGTTGTCCATGCTGATGCCGACCATCTTCACCGGGCGCCCGACGCTGTCACGCAGCACCGTGGCGCGCGAGGCGATCCAGCGCTGGCCGCCATCGGGGCGAGTGATGCGAAAATCGCATTCGCAGCCGGTGCCGTCGGCCACCGCCTGGGCATACATGCCCTGCATGTGGCGGGCGTCATCGGCGTGGATGTGTTCCCAGAAGTCCTCGTTGCGGCGCAGCGGCCAGCCATACACCGCCTCGACGTTGGGCGAGTAGGTCACCTCGTCGGTGACCAGGTTCCATTCCCAGGTGACGATGCGCGCGCCTTCCTGGGCCAGCTTCATGCGCGTCTCGCTTTCCATGATCTCGGCGGTGTAGCGGCGGCGCACGTCGGTCATTGGCAGCTCGACCACCTCGGCCTGCTGCACGTTGTGCAGGGCCTCCTCGCCGTAGCGCAGCCAGATCCAGTTGACCTTGAGCAGGTCGGCCAGGCGGCGCAGGTTGTCGTAGTCGATCTCGCCGCCGCGGGTCCACTTGTGCACCGCCGTGCGCGAGATCCCCAGCGCCGTGCCCACGGCCTGCAGGGTCAGCTTGTGGTGTTCGAGCAGTTCCTTGAGGCGAAAGGCGAAGCTGTTTTCGGTCATGGGCGCTGGATCCTTGGGCGGGCACGAAGCGGGCAGTATACCCGAGCCGTCAACTTCTGGTTGACGGGGTGGTTGCCGGGTTGGCGAGGGCCGGTTAACGTGGCGCCTGACTCACTCAGGACAGGGAAGCACCGCTATGAGCCGATCACTGGAACTCAATCGCGCCAGTTGGGACGAGCGCGCACCCTTGCACGCTGCCTCCGGGGACTACGAGGTCGAGCGCTTCGTCGCCGAGCCCGGGCACCTGTCCGAGGTGGTGCGCTTCGACCTGCCACGCCTGGGCGATATCCACGGCCTGCGCGCGGTGCATCTGCAATGCCATATCGGCACCGACACCCTGTCGCTGGCGCGCCTGGGCGCCGAGGTCTGCGGCCTGGATTTCTCTGCGGCGTCCCTGGCCCAGGCGCGCCAGCTGGCCGAGCGTTGTGGGGCGGGCATCGCCTATGTCGAATCGGACGTCTATCAGGCCGCGCAGGTATTGCCGGCGGGAGCTTTCGACCTGGTCTACACCGGCATCGGCGCGCTGTGCTGGCTGCCGAGCATCGAGCGCTGGGCGCAGACCGTGGCGACGTTGCTCAAGCCGGGCGGGCGGTTGTTCCTGCGCGACGGCCACCCGATGCTGATGGCCGTGAACGAGGACCATCAGGACTGCCTGCAACTGGAGTACCCGTACTTCGAGCGCGAGGCGCCGACGGTGTGGCACAGTGACGAGACTTATGTCGAAACCGACCAGGCACTGACCCAGACCGAAACCCATGAGTGGAACCATGGCCTGGGCGAGGTGATCACCGCGCTGCTGAACAACGGCCTGCGCATCACTGGCCTGGAGGAGCACCAGAGCATCCCCTGGGAAGCGCTGCCGGGGCAGATGACGCTGGGCGATGACGGCGAGTGGCGCCTGAACGAGGCGCCGTGGCGGTTGCCGCTGAGCTATACGTTGCAGGCGATCAAGGGATAGATCCGCGGGTTGCGCCATCCCTGTAGGAGCGGCCTTGTGCCGCGAAAGGGCTGCAAAGCAGCCCCGCGATCTTTGCATCAGCGCTGAAATCCTGGGGCTGCTGCGCAGCCCTTTCGCGGCACAAGGCCGCTCCTACACAGGGCGTGCGTGGATCCGGATCAGGACAGGAACCCACCATCGACATTGAGCGCGGTGCCGGTGGTATAGCTGGAGGCATCGCTGGCCAGGTACAGCACCGCGCCGGCCATCTCGCTCGGGTCGGCCACGCGCTTGAGCGGGATCTGTTGCAGCGCGGCGTTGCGGATGCTGTCGTTCTTCACCAGCGCCGAGGCGAACTTGGTGTCGGTCAGCCCCGGCAGCAGGGCGTTGCAGCGGATGCCGAACTGCGCGCACTCCTTGGCGAAGACCTTGGTCATGTTGATCACCGCCGCCTTGGTCACCGAGTAGATGCCCTGGAACAGCCCGGGCGAGACACCATTGATCGAGGCCACGTTGATGATGCTGCCGCCGCCGTGCTCGCGCATCAGCTTGCCGGCCTCCACCGACATGAAGAAGTAGCCGCGGATGTTGACGTCGACGGTCTTCTGGAACGCCCCCAGGTCGGTGTCCAGGACATTGCAGAACTGCGGGTTGGTGGCGGCGTTGTTGACCAGGATATCGAGACGGCCGAACTGCTCGCGGATGCCGGCGAACACCTGCTGGATCTGCTCCATCTCGCCGATGTGGCAGGCCACCGCGGTGGCCTTGCCGCCGGCGGCGACGATCGCTTCGGCCACCTGCTGGCAGCCGTCGAGCTTGCGGCTGGAGACGATCACATGGGCGCCCTGCTGGGCCAGCAGGTGGGCGATGGCTTCGCCGATGCCGCGGCTGGCGCCGGAAACGAAGGCGATCTTGCCGTCGAGGTCGAACAGGTGGGTCTTGGACATGCGCGTATTCCTTGTTGTCTGCCGAAGTTACAGGCTGGATTTGCCGATCAGTTGCAGGCTCATCTGCTCCAGCAGCCGGTTCATGTGGATGAACTGGGCGAAGCGCTTGTCCTGGGTCTGGCCGTGGAAGAAGCGGTAGTAGATCTGCTGGACGATGCCGGCCAGGCGGAACAGGCCGTAGCAATAATAGAAGTCGAAGTTGTCGATGCGGATGCCGGCGCGCTCGGCGTAGTAGTCGACGAACTGCTGGCGAGTAAGCATGCCGGGGGCGTTGCTCGGCTGGCGGCGCATCAGTTGCACCGGCGCCGGGTCGCCGGCCTCGATCCAGTAGGCCAGGCTGTTGCCCAGGTCCATCAGCGGGTCGCCGATGGTGGCCATCTCCCAGTCCAGCACGCCGATGATGCGCATCGGGTTGGCGCTGTCGAGGATGACGTTGTCGAAGCGGTAATCGTTGTGCACGATGCCCGGGCGCGGATGGTCGGCGGGCATCTTCTCGCGCAGCCAGGCGATCACCTGCTCCCAGCGCGGCGCGTCGGGGGTCAGGGCTTTTTCGTAGCGGCTGGCCCAGCCTTCGACCTGGCGCTGCACATAGCCTTCCGGCTTGCCCAGGTCGGCCAGGCCGCAGGCCTGGTAGTCCACCTGGTGCAGCTCGACCAGGCGGTCGATGAAACTCTTGCACAGGGCTTCGGTGCGGCCGGCGTCCAGGTCCAGTTCGGCGGGGATGTCCGAGCGCAGGATGATGCCGTTGACCCGTTCCATTACATAGAACTCGCCGCCGATCAGCGACTCGTCGGTGCAGTGCACGTAGGCCTTGGGGCAATAGGGGAAGCCAGCGTTGAGCTGGTTGAGGATGCGAAACTCACGGCCCATGTCGTGGGCCGACTTGGCCTTGTGGCCGAATGGCGGGCGGCGCAGCACGAACTCCCGGTCCGGATAGCTGACCAGGTAGGTCAGGTTGGAGGCGCCGCCGGGGAACTGGCTGATGCTCGGCGTGCCCGCGAGGCCGGGAATGTGATCCTTGAGGTACGGATCGATGACGGCCGCGTCGAGTTCTTCGCCGGGGCGTACCTGGGTGGACTGGTCGGTGAGCGTCATGCGATTTCCTTATGATCAGTAGCAAGGACTATTGGCTAATCTAATTTCCTGTCAAAGCTGGTACAAGCGTGCCAGACGTTTATTGGCCTGGGTGTTGCCGGGCGATCAATGGCCCTGATGGGCGGGCCTTGCAGCGGGCAAAAAAAAACCGAAGCCCGTCAGGCTTCGGTTTTTTCATTGGCGATTCGCCGCGCCGATCAGGACGGGAACAGCTCGCTGAGCTTCATCGACAGCATCATGTCGCCTTCGACGCGCAGCTTGCCGCCCATGAAGGCCTGCATGCCGTCGGTGTCACCGCTGACGATGCCCTTGAGGGTTTCGCTGTCCATCACCAGGGTGCAGTTGGCATCGGCGTTCTCGCCTTCCTGGATCTCGCAGGTGCCGTCCTTGACCAGCAGGGCGTAGTGCTTGTCTTCGTCGGTGATGTTGAAGCCGAACACCAGGTCCAGGCCGGCGGCAGCGGATGGGTTGAATTTTGCCTTCATCGCCTCGACGGCTTTAGCTACATCGCTCATGGTGTATTCCTTGTTAAGTGATATTCGCGTCCGCAGGGACACAACAGACCGGGCTCATCGGTAGGTGACGAGCTCCGGCAACCGCAACAGCCGCACATGGGCTTGGCTGTTGAAGGAAGCCAGGGTGACGTCGCGGCCACGGAACTTCAGGTGGCTGAGCGACGTGTTGATGATCTGCCAGTTCAGGGTGAACGCCTGAGCCGGCGTGATTCCGCTTACCAGGTGCAGCAGGGCGGCGATGGTGCCGCCGGAGGTGAACAGGGCGATGTTGTCGCCGCTGGCCGCGCTGTCGAGCAGGCGCCGCAGGCCATCGCCGACCCGGCCGGTGAAGGCCTGCCAGGTTTCCAGGTGTTCGTCGTGGGCATGTTCGCCGTCGTGCCAGCGCTGCACCATCAGGGCGAACAGGCGCTGGAACTCGCCGCGGTGCTGGGCGCCGTTGCGCAGCACATGCAGGGCCTCGGGCTCTTCGGGCAGCAGGGCCGGGAGCAGGGCGCGGATCACGCCGTCGGCGTCGAACTCATTGAAGGCCGCGTCGGTCTCTATGGCCGGGGCTGCTTCGCCATGGGCCTGCAGCGCGTCGAGGGCCAGGCGGGCGGTGTCCTGCTGGCGCCGCAGGGTGCCGGCCACGCAACGGTCCAGGCGCAGGCCCAATTGGGCGAAGTGCTCGCCCAGTGCCTGGCTCTGACGCTCGCCGACCGGCGAGAGCACGTCGTAGTCGGCGGCACCAAAGGAGGCTTGCCCATGTCGGATCAGGTAGAGATTGCCCACGTTGAAGTCCGGCCCGGTTGGAGGTTGCTGCGAGGTTAGGTTGCCCCAGGCGGGCTGTCAACGAAAAAACATACAAGCGTTTGAAAAGGTCGTTTGAACTGTGTTGCCAGCATTTTCACCGGCTGGCAGCGGCCCTGGCGCCCCGGTATGCTTGCATCCAGTTCGCGCCGTTGCGGCGCTGGTTTATCAAGGAGTCAATGTGGAGTTTCTTGCCGAATACGCAAGCTTTCTCGCCAAAACCGCCACCCTGGTGATCGCCATCCTGGTGGTGCTGTCGGCCATCGCCGGCCTGCGTGGCAAAGGGCGGCGCAAGCCGGGCGGGCAATTGCAGGTTACCCGTCTCAACGAGTTCTACAAGGAGCTGCGCGAGCGCCTTGAGTCGGGCCTGCTCGACAAGGCCCAACTCAAGGCCCTGCGCAAGCAGCAGGCCAAGGCGGAAAAACAGCAGAAGAAAAAGCCCGAGGACAAGCGCCGGGTGTTCGTCCTCGACTTCGACGGCGACATCAAGGCCTCGGCCACCGAGAGCCTGCGCAACGAGATCACCGCACTACTGACCCTGGCCACCCCGCGTGACGAGGTGGTGCTGCGTCTGGAGAGCGGCGGCGGTATGGTGCACAGCTACGGCCTGGCGGCTTCGCAACTGGCGCGCATCCGCGAGGCCGGTATCCCGCTGACCATCTGCATCGACAAGGTTGCCGCCAGCGGCGGCTACATGATGGCCTGCATCGGCGAGAAGATCGTCAGTGCGCCGTTCGCGGTGCTGGGCTCGATCGGCGTGGTGGCGCAGATGCCCAACGTCAACCGCCTGCTGAAAAAGCACGACATCGATTTCGAGGTTCTGACCGCCGGCGAATACAAGCGCACCCTGACCGTGTTCGGCGAGAACACCGACAAGGGCCGGGAGAAGTTCCAGGAAGACCTGGACATCACCCACCAGCTGTTCAAGGACTTCGTCGCCCGCTACCGCCCGCAGCTTCATATAGACGAGGTGGCCACTGGCGAAGTCTGGCTGGGCATCGCCGCGCTCAATCGCCAGTTGGTCGACGAACTGGGCACCAGCGACGAGTACCTGAGCCGCAGCGCCCGCGAGGCCAATGTGTTCCACCTGCGCTTCGCCGAGCGCAAGAGCCTGCAGGAGCGTATCGGCGTGGCCGCCAGCGGGGCAGTGGAGAACACCCTGGTCGGTTTGTGGAGCAAACTCGGGCGTCTGCGCTAACACCTTGAACCCCTTGAAGATTTTTTTCTTCAAGGGGGTTGCAAGGTGCATCGAATGCCGACATAATGGCGTCCATCGAAACGCAGCTGACTTGAAAAAGCCCAGCGGTTTCAAGGAGATAGCGAAAGCTGACTCCGACTTTGAGGCCGAGTAGCAAAGTGGTTATGCTCCGGATTGCAAATCCGTCTACGCCGGTTCGATTCCGACCTCGGCCTCCACCATTCGAAACCCCGCAGATCTAGGTCTGCGGGGTTTTTCTTTGTGCGCAGAAAATGCCAAGAGTTCCGAAACAAAAGGCATGGAGTTCCGAAACTTCAACCCTTCGAGGGCTTGGCGATCGCACCGACTCGACGGTAAACGCGCTCGGTGATTCCCTCTTTCCGGTACACCGGAGCATGTCGATCAGCGAATCCACTCATGCGCGGTGGATGCGTCGAAGTTCACTGAATAAAAACCTCAAAATACTGGTTGAATATACAGTATTCGTGTGGCATAATTTCCTACATCAGCGACAGGTCTGAGGTTGGTGAAACCTCATCACCCCTGATCTTCGCCAGAGGACCTCGAGTCTCGAACCATCGCCCATGAGCGCCATACGCCCAATACAGAGGCCTGAACTTAAATCAGCTCAGTAACGGAGTTTAAAATGGATAACGCAAACTCGGCGTCTCAAACCCTGCAAGATCTTTGGACTCAAGTAGACCCGGTGGAGAACACCGGCATGCTTAGGCGCGTGGTTTTTGCGCAAGGCAAGTTTTATGCGGCTGGTGGCAACGGTCTTCCCACAACCACTCAGCTCATCAGCGGAGACGCAACTGGTACAGCGTGGACCAAGCTCAAGGGCGCCGTCACCTCTGATAGCGGAAAGGTCCTCAACGAGCTGTACTGGAACGGTCTTGGGACAACGCTTCAAGGCCTTTCTCAATCCGGCAATGTGGTCCACGGCAGCATTGCACGCCCTTTAAATGATTGGACAGACCTTACGGCAGCTGCTCGCGCGTATGTAGACTTGCATGGCATTGTGTATTATCAGCCAATTTACGGCGACATCGCGACCTGGATACTGGTTGGGTCTAACGGTAAAGTCTTTTCCCGTTATGAGGATTGGTCAGGCACGGTGGAGCGCACTACGACCTTCACTTCTAGCGAGACTGTGCACTGCGTCAACGTCATTGGCGTTTTTGTGTTGATTGCGGGATCGAATGGGAAGCTGCTTAGCGCTGTGAAGATGCCAACGGGTAATCCGCAATCATTCGCGACCAGAACCAGCACCTTCGGCACTAGCACCATCCTTTCCATGAAGCTTTGCAACGGGAAAATGTTTATCGTTGGTGCGGATGGCAAGATGGCATATTCATCCGATGGGCTTAGCTGGACTGCTGTTGAAGATACCAGTTTCGGTGGAACCATCATCCGCGACATTGCTTACGGTAATGGCAAGTATGTAGCTGTCGGCGACGGCGGCAAGACAGCCGTTTCCGAGGATGGGATCGGCTGGGTTCAGCAAGCCAACACTTTCGCAGGAACCGATATCCGGAGCGTCGCCTACGGCAACGGCAATTTTGTAGCTGTTGGTGCAGCCGGCAAGATTGCTTACTGGACTCCATGATCTTCTATCTCCTTGCGTAATGGAGCCCAGCCGTCGCGCTGGGCTTTTTCATTTCTGATTCAGGCTCGCCACAGCCAGGGTGGCCCTTCGGGGGATGCCTGGACGTGCGGCGAGACTGGTTCAGTTGGGTGCCAGCGCTGCAAGCCCATTGGCGGACAAGCTGGAAGATTGGCAAAACCCCGCAGATCTGTGGCTGCGGTTTTTTAATGCCTGCGAATTGTTCGTCGCCCCGCCATCTGGGACAATCGTGGGCCACGAAGGAAAGTGTGCGACCGCCGGTAGATCCGCTGTGAGCTTCTACTGGTTATTCAAGGATGAAACGCAATGAAAAAGCTCAAAGAACTGGACGCCGCAGCCACCCGTTACCTGAGCAGGTACTCCCGCAAGCAGTTTTTCTCGATTTTCGTTGTGATTACGGCGATCAACTATTGGTGCGCCTACAACGTAGAGGGATACAAATCGATCTGGCTGGCAATGATCGGCGGCTGGTTCTTCGGTATGACCTTCGCGCCGTTCCACGCTAAAAAAGGCCAATCCTGAAGGCGGCTACCGGGTAGCATCCGGGGTGGGGGTACGGGCGGCCAGCGTGGGACAGCAAGCGGCCTGGATCAGCCGCGTCTGCGCAGCCATTCATCCGCAACTTCCCCCATGGTGGCAGGCGCTGCGCTCTTGATCCAGGCCATGAAGGCGCGGTCGAACTTGAAGGCCTCGCCACATTCACCGACCAGGAACCGCCGGACCTTCTGTGTGTTCCGGTAGTGCCGGTCCAGTGGGGTGGCGCGGGTGATCGGTCCAGCATGCCAGTCGAAGCTCATCTTCATTCCCTTGGATGGCTGTGATCCCAGGAGCGTAGCATTGTCGGCGGCTGCGCGGGCGTGCCCTGACCTGATGGTCTGTGCCGTCTCATTAAGCCAGGCGGCTTGCCAGAAGCTCGATGAATGCACGCACCTTGACCGGTCGAAAGCGAGCCGTCGGGAAGACCGCATGGATCTCGCCTCGGGGCAGCGACCATTGCGGCAGGACCTCGATCAGCCGGCCTGCTTGCAGGTCTGGTTCCGCCACATAGTCCGGAAGGACCGATAGCCCGGCCCCGAGCAGCGTGGCTTCGCGCACCGCCAAGGTGGCGTTGAGCGACAGGCTGGCTTTCATCTCCACTGTTTCGCGCTGCGTGGCGTCCTTGGCAAATACCCACCGGGTCGGTTCTCGCAGCGCCAGGTTCGCCACGATCGGCAACTCGGCCACCTCCGCTGGGGCCTGCAGTTTGTCCGCTCGCGCTTGCCACTGAGGGCCGGCCACCAACCGTTGCGCAAACTCGCCGATTCGCCGGGCCTGCAGATGTTGCTCGGTAATCCAGCCAACGCGAATGGAAAGGTCCAGATCGTTGGCGCCCAGGTCCAGGGTCTGGTCGCTGAAGTGTGCCTCGACCTTGCACTGCGGATATCGCTGCGAGAATGCGGTGATGGCCGGCACCACGACACCGATGCCGTAATCGAAAGGGGCGGTCAGGCGTAGGGTGCCCGTCGGCTCGCTGGCCGCTTCGGACAATTCCTCGAAAGCCTCTTCAGCTTCTTTGAGGATCAATGCACAGCGGTGATAGAACTGTTGGCCCGCCTCGGTGGTGCGGACTTTGCGCGTGCTGCGAACCAGCAGTGTGGTACGACAGTCGCTTTCCAGCCGCGCTACCTGTTGGCTGACCACGGCCTTGGTGATGCCGAGGCGCTCTGCTGCTGCGGTGAAGGAGCCGGTTTCGACCACTGCGGTGAAGTACGCAAGCCTGTTCAGGCTGGAAGCGCCGGTCATTGATATATCCTTTAATGTATGTTTGTAGCATACAGTGTGTTTATTTCGTATGCGTTTAAATGTCAATTCGCTCGCTATAAGATTCGAGGCATTCCATTCAAGGCGTTTCACCATGAACAAGACCCTGGTTTACCTCTTCGACCCACTGTGCGGCTGGTGCTACGGTGCAGGAGGACCGCTGCCTCGGGTTCTCGAATCCACGGGCCTCGCGTTGCGCCTGATACCGACGGGGCTGTTTTCCGGCAGCGGTGCTCGCGCCATGGATGATGACTTTGCGGCCTACGCCTGGAGCAACGACCAACGCATCGAGCGGCTGACCGGGCAGGTCTTCAGTGAGCGCTATCGCGACCAGGTACTCGCCGACCGCCTTCAGGCGTTCGACAGTGGTCCGTCTACCCTGGCGCTCAGCGCAGTGAACCTGACTGCGCCTGAGCGCGAGTTCGAAGCGCTCAAGGCGATTCAGGCGGCGCGCTATGTCGATGGCCTGGATGTGACTCGACTGGAGACGTTGGCAGCTGTGCTGGCGAACCTGGGCTTGAATGCCGCCGCCGAGCGGCTGACGCGCCCGGATTCGGCTTTGCTGCAGGCTAATGACGATCGTGTGGGGCAGGGGCGTGCCTTGCTGGGTCGCGTGGGCGGCCGAGGCGTCCCGACATTTGTCCTGCAAGAAGCGGACGATGCCCTGCAGTTGTTACCTGCCAGCGCTATCTTTTCAGATCTTCAGGCCTTCATTCGCGAGCTGAACGTGGGGGTAAAGCCATGAGCAAGAGCAACCTGGACATCATCCGAGCCTCGTACGAAGGCTCAGCCGAACAGAATGGCCAGAACCTGCTGGCGGCGCTGGCAGCGGACGTGACCTGGACCGAGGCGGCCGGTTTCCCTTATGCCGGTACCTATGTCGGCCCCCGGGCGATCATGGAGGGTGTGTTCCATCGCCTGGCCACCGAATGGGATGGCTACCAGGCCAAGGTGCATACCTATGTGGCCGAGGACGACCGAGTTGCCGCCTTTGGCGTTTACTCGGGGACCTATCGCAAGACCGGGAAGGCGATGACGGCTACCTTTGCCCACCTGTACCGGCTGAACAACGGCAAGATCGTCAGCATGGAGCAATACGTCGACAGTGCGCAGGTCAACGCGGCGCTCACCTGAGGTCGCTGTCGGTTCCAGGCGCAGGCCGCTGCAGGGCGGCCTGCGCCGACTGGCAATTACTTGCCCGAAGCGTCCTGCTCGACCACCAGGTCCAGCACATAGACCTGCGACGGGGCGTCGGCCGGCGGGTTCTTCCATTCGTATTGCTTCACGCGCAGCACGGTGCGCACGCCGTCACGGTGCTCGAAGCCCTCGATGGACTGGTACAGCGGGTGCCAGCTGTCCTGGGTCGCCAACTGCAGGCCGGCGTCGTCATAGCGACGCTCGCGCACTTGCAGGCACTGGTAGTTGGGGATCAGTGGATGGCTGCACTTGACGGTCTTGGCGGCCACTTCCAGGAACTTGATCTCGCCCTTGCTGCCGTAGCGGGTCTCCGGGGTGGCTTCACCCTGGAACTTCAGCACAGAGCCGTCCTGGGTGGTCAGTTGCAGCATCGGCTCCCCGGCATCGTCGGATAGGGTGGTACGCAGGTCGCCCTTGAACAGGCGCCCGACCTGGGCGTCCAGTTCCATCAGGGGCTTGTCGCAGGCCTTCAGGGTCGAGGCCAGTGATTGCACCTTCAGTACGCCGTCCTGGTAGGAATAGCCGCCGAACTGGTTGTTGCAGCCGCCGCTGATGTTCAGCTTGCGTTCGGCGAAGTTCAACCGCAGTTTGCCCTCGATGCCTGGGGCCATGGCGGTGATGGGCTTGCCCGACGCATCGTTGGCCGCTACCAGGTTCCAGTAGTAGGCCGAGAGGTTGGGCTGGGTGGCGCTGGATGCGGCAGTGGCGGGCATGGAAGGCGTCCCTTCATGGGAGGTGGAAGCCGGGGCACATGCCTGGAGCAGGGCGGCGCAGACGGCAACGAGGAGAATGTTCTGTTTCATGGTTCGCTCTTTCAGCCTTGAAAAATGAGGGCGGCATCCTCGACAGGTGGGATGCGCGCGCCGGTAAACCGGGATATCGAGGCCGTTTCAGGATCGCTTCGCGATGTGGACCTTGCCACGTCTGTGAGCGCTATCGGACGGCCTCGGCAGTAACCGATGGCAATGGGACAGCATCAATCCCATTGAGTTTCATCGACGGGGTGGCCGGCAAGTGTTGCCAGATTTTGCAGCACAGCCAGCGCCCTCTAGACCTGCGGACCTTTGCAGGGGTATCCACTCATTTTCGCGGCCTGCAGCGCCCGCTCGCTGGTCAAGGGCTTGAGTGCTCCCGCAGCGTAGCCGTTCTTGATGTAAAGAAAATAGTTGCCCTTCAGATCGTGGAAGATCCGGTACACATCGGCAGCTCTATGGGGGGTTGGCAGCGTGACGTTGTCGACCACCAGTTCATAGCCGTCGATACCCAGGTTGCCCAGCCTGGTCGTGAAGTCTGCTTCGAAGGCTGCGCGCCAGCGATTGCGCTCGAAGGTGCATGCCCAGAAGAGGGCGATCAGTAGCAATAGCCCCGCGCACAGGAAGGCTATGTCGGTGAGCAGTTTCAGCATGTCGTTCCTTTGACCTGTGGTCCTTCAATACCGGCTGGATGCCACTTTACCAAGTCGCAACGGTAATATGCGCGCCCGCCGTGGTGCCGATAGGCCTGATTGCTCAAGCAGGGTCATGGCGAAGCCCCATGTCGTTGTCATGGTCTAGGATTGCACAGACCCCAATCTTCAGAGGCAAGCAGCGATGAGCAAACGCCGCACAGTCATTGCCACACTGACATCCATCGCACTGGTACTGGCGCCCTGCATATCTTTCGCCGACCCGGGTAATGGCAAGGGGCACGGCAAGGGGCAATCCCAGCAGAACCATGGCAACCAAGGGGCGGGCAAGCACGATGGCGGTCATGGCGGTCCCGTGATCGACCGGGGCGATGTGCTCGGTATCCTGGGTGGGCACCGCGACTACTGGAGCCCGGGGCCTGCATTGCCTCCCGGCATCCAGAAGAACCTGGCGCGTGGCAAGCCGTTGCCCCCAGGCATCGCCAAGAAGCTCGATGGCCGGTTGCTGGGCCAGCTGCCGCGTTATGACGGTTATGAATGGATGCAGGCGGGTGTCGACCTGATTCTGGTGGCAGTCGCCACGGGGGTGATCTACGAAGTACTCAACGGCGCTTTCGACTAGCGCGCAGGCAAAGAAAAGGCCCGCTGGGGAGGGCGGGCCAAGTGTTTCACGGATGAGTCATTACCTTGGCACGGCAGAGGTGAAAAAGTTGTCAATTGGCGCGCTCTGGTTTGTACGGAAAGCGCAAAAAAGAAAACCCGCCAAAAAGGCGGGTTGAACAGAACGTATCGAAGCCAGGTCAGTCTGCCTGGGCGTTTGTCAGAATTTCGTGAAGGCCATCCGGGTAATCGTGCAGTAAACGTTACTGAGTTTTTCATAAGTCCGGCGAACGTTCCCCGGCAACGGCTCCCGAGCCTCTAACGGTGCAGCAGCTCCAGCTGGCTGATCACGCAGACAGACGCATCCGTGGACGGGGTGTCATCGCTGAAGTCTACCTGGTTGTAGACACCGCCATGGAAGTTGAAGGTGTGGTCCCGCCAGCCCGAGGTCATCTGCAGCAGGCCGGAGTCGCCGCTGCGGCCGTTGCAGGCAGCGGTCACCGTCGCGGCCCTGGCCGCAGAGACTTCGAGGGTGATGTCGAAGGGTGTGCCCAGGGGTACATCGACGAGGAGGGTGCTGTTGGTCGGCGTCGCCTGGTTGAAGTCCCGGCGAAAGCCGAGGGTGATCTTGCCCTTGTTCCAGAACACCTTGATCGCCGGGCTGTCGTCGTCTTTCACATGCAGCTGCGCGATCACCACCTTCTGTGCCGAGTTGACCTGCTCCAGCACCATGCGCTGGTGGCTGAAATGTCGGCTGGCGCTGCTCATGGCCCAATAGGTGGCCTCCTTCCACTCGCAGCGGGTTCGATGGGTACTCTTGCTCGATGCGCCCTTGGTCGGGGCGGTCATGCGCACTGCGCCACTGCTCAGCCGGCTCACAACCTGGGGCAGGCTGGCGAGGGCCTGGGCGCCGGTGACCTCCAGGGCCACAGGGTTGGTAGCGGATTTGGGCACCGGGGTGGTAATGATCAGTTGGTCGATGTTCACGGCCATGGGGAAAGCTCCTTGGTGAAAAAGATCCTGCACCCATGCGAGCGCTGAAATGACGGGCGGTTCAGTGGTGCGGGGGAGGGCCGGGCAAAAAAAGCCCGCCAGGGCGGCGGGCAAAGAACGTTTTTGAAGGGAGAGCCTGCACCATGCGCCTTGTCGGTTAAGCCGGGGTTAAGCGCCGCGAGGATTGACCGCCCGCGTCGATGCGCCTATACAGGCGTGCCGTTGTTACCGGAGCCTGCGATGCACGACGAAGACGATCTGCCCGAACCCGAGCACGACCACCTGCTCGACCCTGAATTCCACGAAGACTTCGACCCCGAGGCGGACGCCTACGGGGCGCTGGACGAAGTCGAGGAGGACGAAGAGTCACTCGACGACTTCGATGATGAAGATGACCATCCGGCCTGGCACGACGACTGCGATGATTGAAATCACCGCAGTCGCGTTCAGCGACGGTCGAGGGAGAAGCGCCCGGCGCCGGTGAGGGCCAGCAGCAGCAACCCGCCGACAATGGCGAGGTTCTTCAGGAACTGGGTCATGTTGGCGCTGCGCTCGGGCTCGACCATGTTCCAGAACGGGTGCCCGAGCAGCGCGGTGCCCAGCACGAACAGGGCGAACAGCAGGGCCAGCGGGCGAGTGTAGAAGCCCAGGATCAGCAGGATGCCGACCAGCAGCTCCATGATCACGGCAACGGCCGCCGCCAGCATGGGCGCGGGCGCGCCGAGAGAGGTCATGTAGCCGACCGTGCCTTCGAAACCGCTCAGTTTGCTCCAGCCAGAGAGCACGAACAGGATCATCAGCAGGATGCGGGCGAGCAGCAGGATGACGTCGCGTTGACCGTCGAGCAGGCTATAGCGCATGGCGGCGCTCCAGTGGACAGTGACAGGTTCCACTCTAGCAGCTGCGCGGCGGTTTTCCGGCGGGCATGAAAAAGGCGCCGCAAGGGCGCCTCGATCGACAGAAGATGGTGCGAGTGGCGGGACTCGAACCCGCAAGGCTCACGCCGACAGATTTTAAGTCTGCTGTGTATACCAATTCCACCACACTCGCGCGATTGACCGGCATGCTTCATAGCAGCAGGGCCCAGGCAATCAGGCGCGCTTTATAACCCATTGTTATAGGAGCGTCAACCGGCCACAGGGTTCAGGGCCTGATGCTACGGGCGATTTCACGCATCTCGCAGGCCGAGTGGTGCAGGTCATCGACATGTCCGTCCATGGCCTGGGCATCGGCCTGGTGGATCGAGTGGCGCAGGAACCGCGCATGACCATCCAGGGCCTGGCACAGTTGGTCGAGTTCGCCGGCGCTGCGCACCAGGTCGTCCTGCAGGCCTTGCATGCGAAGGTTCGAAGTCATGTCGCTTCCTTGTGAAATCGGGGCGCAGCCACTATAGGTCAATTGACAGGATGCCGCCATTACGCCACTGTCCAGGCATTGGATCCAACGGGTTGTATCGCCATGTCATCGCGTTCCCCCGACCCAGAGGCAATCCGGCGTGTGCGCCCGAAGCTGTTCTGGCGTCTGCTGTTCCTGCTTGTCTGCCTGCTGGCGGCATTCTTGTACGCCGGTTTCATGAGCCTGGGCGGCTACCTGCTGATGCTCGGGCTCGATCAGGAGCACCCAGAACCACAGCGCGTGCTGGCATTGGGCGGCGGGGCGTCGATCCTGCTGCTGGGGTTGTGGCTGTTGAAGGTGGCGATGCCGCGCCGGCTGGTGCCGACGGTGGTGGAGCGCGAGCACTGACGATCGTCGCCTGAAGGGCTGTGTCGGCGGGACTTTTGACTACGCTCAATATGTCCTTTCGCGGTGCTTGTGGAGCTTGCATGGTGTCGACAGACCGCCCCACCCATTCGGTGATGCCCGAAGCGCGCTACGAGCAGTTGGTCCAGGCAGTGGTGGACTACGCCATCTACATGCTCGATCCGACCGGCCATGTGGTGTCGTGGAACGCGGGTGCGCAGCGGATCAAGGGTTATCGCGCCGACGAGGTGATCGGCCGGCATTTCTCGTTGTTCTTTACTGACCAGGACCGTGCCGAAGGCCGTCCGCAACAGCTGCTGCACCAGGCCTTGGAAGAGGGCAAGGTGCAGGACGAGGGCTGGCGCGTGCGCAAGGACGGTACGCAGTTCTGGGCGCTGGCGGCGCTGGATGTGATCCGTGACGAAACTGGCGAGGTCATCGGCCTGGCCAAGGTCACCCGCGACATCACCGACCGCCGCGAGTCCGCCCTGCAACTGGACGCCATGCGTGCGCAGCTGTTCCAGGCGCAGAAGCTCGAGGCCCTGGGGCAGTTGACCGGCGGCCTGGCCCATGACTTCAACAATCTGCTGACCATCATCCTCAGCTCTGCCCGGCTGGCCTCTGGCAGCCAGGACCCGGCACGGGTACGACGCCTGCTCGAGCATATTCTTGATGCCGGCGAGCGCGGTACCCAACTGACCCAGCAACTGCTCAGTTTTGCCCGGCATCGGCAACTGAGCATCACCCGCATCGCCCCGGCCCAGATGGTCGACACCACCTGCGGGCTGGCGGAGCACGCGCTGCCCAGGGACATCGAACTGCTGCCGCAGGTGCAGCCGGACCTGCCGCTGATCGAGGTGGACGCCGGGCAGTTGCAGATGGTCCTGCTCAACCTGGTGTTCAACGCCCGCGACGCCATCGCGGCGACCGGGCAAATCCACCTGGCAGTCGAAAGGGTTCGCCTGGCCGGCGAGGTGGAGGGGCTGCATGGGCACTTCGTGCGTTTCGATGTGCGTGATGACGGGCAGGGCATCGACCCTCAGGTGTTGCCGCGCATCTTCGAGCCGTTCTTCACCACCAAGGCCTTCGGCAAGGGCACCGGCCTGGGGCTGAGCCAGGCCTATGGTTTCGCCCGCCAGAGTGAGGGCGCGATCAGCGTGTCCAGCCGCCCTGGCGAAGGCACCTGCATGAGCCTGTACCTGCCCGCCCGAACGGGCGACGATACGCCTGCGAGCGAGGGATAGACGACCATGGTCGAGCAACTCAAGCGACTGGCCACCGGCATCGAAGGGCTCGATGCGCTGCTCAAGGGCGGGCTGGTGGTCGGCGCCTCCTACATCGTCCAGGGGCACCCGGGCTCGGGCAAGACCATCCTCGCCAACCAGCTGGCCTGCAACCATGTGCGCGACGGTGGCCGGGTGCTGGTGGCGACCCTGCTCAGCGAGTCCCATGAGCGCCTGTTCCAGTACCTGTCGACGCTGAGTTTCTTCGACCCGGCGCTGGTCGGTGACAGCATCCAGTTCGTCAGCGCCTTCGACACCCTGGAGCAGGATGGCCTGGATGCGGTGGTCAGGCTGTTGCGCCAGGAGATTGCCCGGCAGCAGGCCACCTTGCTGGTCGTCGATGGCCTGCTCAACGCACGCTCGCGGGCGGAAACCAGCCTGGACACCAAGAAGTTCGTCTCCGAGCTGCAGGGGCATGCGGCGTTCGCCGGTTGCACGGTGCTGTTGCTGACCAGTGCCCGGCTGGAGGAGGGCAGCCCCGAGCACACCATGGTCGATGGCGTGATCGAGCTGGGCGAGCACTTGGTCGGCAGTACCGCGGTGCGGCATGTCCAGCTGCGCAAGACCCGCGGCAGCAGCGCGCTATCCGGGCGCCACGAATGCCAGATCGATGAGTCGGGGTTGCAGGTCTATCCGCGCCTCGAAGCGCTCTACAGTCGGCCCAGCCAGCAGGATGCGCAAACCCTGGCGCGGGTCGCCACCGGGGTCGCCGACCTGGACGGCATGCTCGGTGGCGGGCTGGCCGAGGCCTCGGTGAGCCTGCTGATGGGACCCTCCGGTGTGGGCAAGACGGCCTTGGGCATCGCGTTTCTCGCCGCTTCGACGAAGGCCGCGCCGGGCCTGCATTTCGGTTTCTACGAGACGCCGGCGCGGCTGCGCTTGAAGGCTTCTGCACTGGGCTTTGAGCTGCCGGCGCTGGAGCGCGAGGGGGCGGTGCAACTGAGCTGGCAGCCGACCACCGAAGGCCTGCTGGACCAGCTCGGCGCCCGTCTGCTGGCGCAGGTCGAGGCATTGGGTGCGCGGCGCGTGGTGATCGACAGCCTGGGCGCCTTCGGCCGCCTGGCGCTGGAGCCTGCCCGCCTGAACGCGTTCTTCCGCGCGCTGACCGGCGAGCTGCGCGCCCGCGGCGTCACGGTGCTGCTGACCTGGGAGATGCGCGACATCTTCGGTTCGGAAATCACCGCGCCGGCCCCGGACCTGTCTAGCATCGTCGACAACCTGATTCTCATGCGCTTCGCCGAGCTTGATGCACAACTGCACCGTGCCCTGTCGATCATCAAGGTGCGCGACAGCGACCACGATCCGGCCCTGCAGGCGTTGAGCCTGGGACCGAAGGGCATCAGCCTGGCGCGGGCGTTCGATGGCGCCAGCGGCGTGCTCAGCGGCTCGGCGACAACGCCAGGAGACCGCTGATGGGATGAACAGCATCCTGATCGTCGATGACGAGTACCTGATCGCCGATATCCTGGGTTTCGCCCTGGAGGACGAGGGCTACCTGGTGGAAAAGGCCAGCAATGGGCGCAAGGCCCTGGAGGCCCTGAAAGAAAAACGCGTGGACCTGGTGATCACCGACTACATGATGCCGGTGCTCAATGGCGAGGAGTTGCTCAACGCAATTCGTGAAGAGCTGCAGCTGGCGGACTTGCCGGTGATTCTCATGAGCGGTGCCCAGGCCAGCCAGGGTCGGGCCTGCCCCGGAAGGTTCGCGGCGGTGTTCGACAAGCCATTCGACATGGACCGAATGATCGCCACGGTGCGCGAGCTGCTCGGCACCTGAGGTTCGGGAGAGGCTCCCCGCATGGGCGGGCAATCGATCAGGCGCATCCGTGCGGCATGATGCGTTGGCTTGGGATTACTCGTCGTTGCTCTTTTCCGGCGCCGGGCTGCCGGCCTGGATCCGCTTGTAGATCTCTTCACGGTGCACCTGGACATCCTTCGGTGCATCGATACCGATCCTCACCTGCATCCCCTTGACGCCCAGAATGGTGACTTTGATGTCGTCGTCGATGACGATGCTTTCGCCAACCTTGCGTGTGAGTATCAGCATGTAGTTCTCCTTGGTGATGTAGAAAACCGCCGAGCCTGATGGTCTGCGGTGGGAGCCTGTCCCTCTTCCTTCTCATTAAAGACGCTTTCGGCGGATAGTAATTCCCCGACAGACAAATTCTGTTATCGATCTTTAGTTGCAGGTGCCAGTGGGGGTGCTACGCATTCCACTGGCCAAGGTGCTCGGTGGCAAGGATAGGGTGCTTGGCGCCATATGGGAAATTTCTCTGCTCGATGAACTAAATAGTGGGGCTCAATGATCGTTCTGGCCCTGCAGGGCCTGGAGGAAGCGCAGCAGCGACACTTCCTCGAGTTCCAGGCCCTTGCGCGCCCGTGCGCGGGGCAGGTCCGCCAGGCGTCCGAGCTGGAAGTGTTCGAGAACCGCGGGATGGATGTAGCAGCGCCGGCACACCGCGGGTGTGTTGCCCAGGCGCGCCGCCACCTGGCGGACGGTGTCGGCGACCTGGCGCCGCGCTTCGCTATCCGGCTCCCAGGCCAGTGGCCGTAGCAGGCTCAGGGCCAGGCTGCTGCCGGCCCAGGTGCGGTAGTCCTTGGCGGTGAAATCGGCGCCGGTCAGTTGCTGGAGGAACTGGTTGACCTCGGTCGAGCCGATGCCATGGCGCTGGCCCTGGTCGTCCAGATACTGGAACAAGGCCTGGCCGGGCAGCTCCATGCAGCGCTTGACCAGCCCGGCCAGACGCCGGTCGGTCAGGGTGACGTTGTGCTCGACCCCGCGCTTGCCGCGGAACTGGAAGCGGATTCGGCTGCCCTTGACCTGCACATGGCGGGTATTGAGCGTGGTCAGCCCGTAGGAGCGGTTGTCACGCAGGTACTGGCGGTTGCCGATGCGGATCAGCGTGCTGTCGAGCAGGCTGATCACCAGCGCCATGACCTTCTCCCGGCCCAGCCCCGGGCAGGCAAGGTACCTGTCCAGTTGCTTGCGCAGCCTTGGCAGCGTTTCGGCGAAGGCCAGCATGCGTCCGTACTTGTGCTGGTCGCGCAGCTCGCGCCATTGCGCGTGGTAGCGGTACTGCTTGCGCCCCCGGGCATCCCGTCCGGTGGCCTGCAGGTGCCCCTGCGGGTCGGCGCAGATCCATACATCGGTGTAGGCCGGCGGGATCACCAGGGCGGCGATGCGCGCCAGGGTGTCGGTATCGCGTACCCGCTGGTTGCCGGCGTCGAAATACTGAAAACCATCGCGCCAGCGCCGCCGGGTCAGGCCGGGCTGGCTGTCATCGACGTAGTGCAGGGCGGCAGGCAGCGGGCAGTCGGACATGGGCGCGGTCCATCAAGGGCACTGTTGCTGCAATGGACAGCGTCCGTTGCTGCATTGCTCAACCCAGCAGCGCCACCGACTTGATCTGCGCCCACAGCATCTGGCCCGGCTGCACCGCGAGCTGGTCCGCCGAATAGCGGGTGATGCGCGCCAGCAGGGCGTTGCCGGCGGCATCCAGGCTGACCAGCACATGGGCCGGGTTGTCCGCCGGGCGGCACTCGCGGACCCGCACCGGCAGGCGGTTGAGGATGCTCGAGGCGCTGTCTGCGGTCAGTGCCAGGCTGACATCCCGGGCTTGTACCTTGAGGCGCAGGGTGCTGCCCATGTGCAGCCCGGGGTGGGCGATGCGCAAGCACTGGCCGTCACCGCCGGGCAGGCGCAGTTCGAACAGCTGGTAATGCGGGTCGTGGCCCACCACCACGCCTTCGAGCACCACGCCGGCATCTTCGCCCTGGGCCAGGGGCAGGTCGAGGCGCGCCAGGGTCTGGCCGATCGGCCCGCTGGCCACGGCCTTGCCCTGTTCGAGCAGGACCAGGTGGTCGGCCAGGCGCGCCACTTCGTCCTGGGCATGGCTGACGTAGATCAGCGGGATATCCAGTTCGTCGTGCAGGCGCTCCAGGTACGGCAGGATCTCGCGCTTGCGCGCGCTGTCGAGCGCGGCCAGCGGTTCGTCCATCAGCAACAGCCGTGGGCTGCTGAGCAGGGCCCGGGCGATGCCGACCCGCTGCGCCTCGCCACCGGACAGGGTCGCCGGCTTGCGCGCCAGCAGGTGGCCGATGCCCAGCAGCTGGCAGGCCTGTTCCTGGCTGATCTTGCGCGCCTCGGGGGCGATGCGGCGCCAGCCGAACTCGAGGTTGCCGCGCACCGACAGGTGCGGGAACAGGCTGGCTTCCTGGAACACGTAGCCGACCGGGCGTTGGTGCGGCGGGGTGAAATGCCCGCGTGCGCTGTCCTCCCAGACCTCGCCATTGACCTCGATGTAGGCGCTGGTGGCTCGCTCCAGGCCGGCCAGGCAGCGCAGGCACGAGGTCTTGCCCGAGCCGGAATGGCCGAACAGGGCGCTGATGCCGCGTCCGGGCAGGTTCAGGTCGACGTCCAGGGTGAAGTCGTCGCGCGCCAGTTTCAGGCGCGCCTGTATCGATGCACTCATGTCAGCTCCAGCCAGCCTTGCCACGGCGGCCTGCATAGAGCATCAGCAGCACCAGGAACGAGAATACCAGCATGGCCCCGGCCAGCCAGTGCGCCTGGCTGTATTCCATGGCCTCGACGTGATCGAAGATCTGCACCGAGACCACGCGGGTCTTGTCGGGAATATTGCCGCCGATCATCAGCACCACGCCGAACTCGCCCACGGTGTGGGCGAAGCCGAGGATGCTGGCGGTGACGAAGCCGGGGCGCGCCAGTGGCAGCACCACGTGGATGAAGGTGTCCCAGGGGCTGGCGCGCAGGGTGGCGGCCACCTCCAGCGGGCGCTGGCCGATGGCACCGAAGGCATTCTGCAACGGCTGCACCACGAAGGGCATGGAGTACACCACCGAGCCGATCACCAGCCCGGTGAAGCTGAACACCACGCTGCCCAGGCCCATGGCCTGGGTGGCCTGGCCGATCCAGCCATGAGGGCCAAGGGCCAACAGCAGGTAGAAGCCGATCACCGTCGGTGGCAGCACCAGGGGCAGGGCCACCACCGCGCCGATCGGCCCGCGCAGCCAGGAGCGGGTGCGCGCCAGCCACCAGGCGATGGGCGTGCCCAGCACCAGGAGGATGGCGGTGGTCAGGCTGGCCAGCTTGACGGTCAGCCAGATCGCGCCCAGGTCACTGGCGTCGAGTGGCATCAGAGCTCATAGCCGTACGACTTGATCACCGCGGCGGCCTTCGGGCCCTTGAGGTAGTCGACCAGGGCCTTGGCGGCCGGGTTGTCCTTGCCTTTGTTGAGGATCACCGCGTCCTGGCGGATCGGGTCATGCAGCTCGGCGGGCACGATCCAGGCGGAGCCTTCGCTGACCTTGCCGTCCTTGTAGATCTGCGACAGGGCGACGAAGCCCAGCTCGGCATTGCCGGTGGACACGAACTGGAAGGCCTGGGTGATGTTCTGGCCTTCGACGATCTTCGCCTTGGTGGCCTCGGTCAGCTTCAGCTTGTCCAGCACCTGGGTGGCGGCCAGGCCGTAGGGCGCGGCCTTGGGGTTGGCGATGGACAGGTGCTTGTATTCGTTCTTCTCCAGCACTTCGCCCTTGGCGTCGACGTAGCCCGGCTGGGCCGACCACAGCGCCAGGGTGCCGATGGCGTAGGTGAAGCGCGAGCCGGCGACGATCTCTTTTTCCTGCTCGAGCTTGGCCGGGGTGCTGTCGTCGGCGGCGAGGAACACTTCGAACGGCGCGCCGTTCTTGATCTGTGCGTAGAACTGGCCGGTGGCGCCAAAGGCGGCGACCAGCTTGTGGCCGGTGTCCTTTTCGAAGTCCTTGGCGATGGCCTGGATGGGCGCTGTGAAGTTGGCCGCTACAGCGACCTGGACTTCATCGGCCTGGGCGGCGTTGACGGTGATCAGGGTGGCCAGGGCACTGAAGGCCAGGTGGGACAGGCGAATACGCATGCAAACGGCTCCTAGGGACGGCGGGTTATCGTTATGGCTTGAACTATATAGCGATACGCCATCCGTCGGGAAGAGGGTGTCCGAATATTTCCTGATCTATGGGTCAGCTTTTTGTTGTCTGCCCGGCAATGGCCCGAGTCAGGTCGCCCGCCGGCATATGCCGCCCGAGGCGCAGCGCCTGTCCCGACCACAGGTTGCTGAAGTCGGCGTTGCCCTGTGGATCGGTGATCGCCCGCAGTGGCATCAGCGCGCCGCCGGCCAGCGGGAAGCGTGGGGCGAGGGGACTCATCGGCCCCAGTTCGCGCATCAGGCGGTTGTTGATGCCGCGGGCCGGACGACCGGTGAACAGGTTGGTCAGGGCGGTATCGCTGGCGGGCGCGCTGTCCAGGGCGTGGCGGTGCGCCGGGGACACCTTGGCCTCGGGGCAGAACAGGTAGGCGGTGCCCACCTGTACCGCCGAAGCGCCCAGGGCCAGGGCGGCGACCAGACCGCGATGATCGCCGACACCGCCCGCCGCGATCACCGGCACCTGCACCGCATCGACCACCTGGGGCACCAGGGCGAAGGTACCGATCTGGCTGGTGATGTCGCTGCCGAGGAACATGCCGCGATGGCCGCCGGCCTCGTAGCCCATGGCGATGATCGCGTCGCAGCCGTGCTGCTCCAGCCACAGTGCTTCCTCCACCGTGGTGGCGCTGGACAGCACCTTGGCCCCGCTCGCCTTGACTCGCCGCAGCAGCTCGGGCGTCGGCAGACCGAAGTGGAAGCTGATCACCTCTGGGCGCAGTTCCTCCACCAGCCGGCAGCTCTGTTCGTCGAAGGGCGCACGATTGGAAACCGGCGTTGGCGCCTCGAAGTCCGCGCCGACTTCCTCGTAATAGGGCTTGAGCGCCTGCTTCCAGCGGGCGTCGCGCTCGGGGTCGGGCGCCGGCGGCTGGTGACAGAAGAAGTTCAGGTTGAGCGGGCCCTGGCAGGCGGCACGAAAGGCCTCGATCTCGCCGCGCACCTGTTCGGCGCTGAGCATGGCGCAGGGCAGGGCGCCCAGGCCACCGGCGTTGCCCACGGCAATGGCCATGGCCGAACCGCTGGCGCCGGCCATGGGCGCCTGGAGAATGGGCAACTCGATACCCAGCAGGTCGAGGATGCGGCGGTCTTGCCAGGGGCTCATGGGCGACTCCTTGAGTGCGGGGCGTGCGGCGTGGTTACAAGGCCTTGCTGACCTGAATGTCGCTGATCTTGTCGGCGTCGTCGCCGTGGATCTTGCGCAGGGCTTGCTGCGCCTGCTCGAGGGAGGCATCGGGCATCAGGGCGAAGTCCCAGCGGCGTTCACCGTCGAGCTTGTACTTGATCACGTACTTGATGGTCTGGGTCATGCGGCTATCCGAGTGTTATCCGAGTTTCGACGACGAGCGACGGATGATCTTGATCTTGTGGCTGAGGGCCGGCTTGCGCGTCACCGAGATCGGGCGAGTGGTCACGGTATCGATGGTGATGTTCCAGAAACCGGTGCTGGGCACGGTGATCTTCGCCGGGAAGCGCTCGAAGTGACCACCGTGGTAGGTGTGGCGCCCGCCATTCTTGAAGCTGCGGAAGTTGGCGTCGTTCATCAGGCGGATGTTGCAGCGCTGGGAGCACTCGATGACGACGATGTCGTCCTCGTTCAGGTGCTCGCGCTGGTGTACGAATTTCATGGGGTGCTCCGCAAGGATTGGTTCAGCAAACGCGAAAGATACCACGATGTGAGGTTACACTTGCGCCCGGGCTGGCCAAGCCAAGGAGATTTCTGCCAGACGTGGGAGCAAAACCGCCTGGATGTGGTCAGAGGATGACTTTGAAGAAGCTGGAGACGATGTAGATGAAATGGGTAGCAGCAGCGGTGGCGCTGACGTTGGGTGGCTGTGTCAGCGTGACGGAGCTCGAGCAGTCCCACGCGACGCTGGATGTGATCTCCGGCAAGACGCCGCGCGAGTATGCCGACTGCGTCAAGCGCAAGCTGGCCGATACGCGTGATCCCTTGCAGGAAGAGGTGCGTGGCGATGGCTTGCGCCTGACCGTGCCGCAGAAGGTGTCGGCCGGCGTCGGCCCTGCGGCGCTGCTCGATATCGACAAGCGCGGCAGTGGCAGCGCGATCAAGGTGTACGAGCGGTTGAACAACTTCCCGCTGCGCCTGGGTGATGTGCGCACCTCGGCGACCCAGTGCATCTCCGGTTCTTGATCCAGCTCAGTTAATCGGCAATTAGCTGGCGGTTTGCCACTTTCCTTCCCGGTGACGCGTTGTCGCACGTCGGGGAATAGGCCTAGTATTTCTGGGCTTATATCGTTTAAGCCTAAGCTTATAACAAGGAAATGGAGCCTCCGTGATGAAACCCCTGAGCCATGTCGTGATCGGCAGCCTGCTGATCTTGGCCTGGCCCTCGGCGCACGCTGCCGATGGCCAGAAAATCTTCAACCAGGGCGGGCAGAACCCCGCCGCCATGGCCTGCCTGGGCTGCCATGGTCCGGACGGCAAGGGTATCGCCGCCGCCGGTTTTCCCCGTCTTGTCGGCTTGCCTGCCGGCTATCTCAGCAAGCAATTGCATGACTTTCGCAACGGCAGCCGCAAGCAGGCGGTGATGGAACCGTTGGCCAAGGCCCTGGACGATGCCGAGATCGAGGCGGTCAGCGCCTACCTGGCCAAGCTGCCGGCCGATGCCGCGGCGGACACGCGCCGCCAGCAGATTGCCAACGATCCGGTGACCCGTCTGGCCGTCTACGGCGACTGGAGTCGACTGATACCTGGTTGCGTGCAGTGCCACGGTCCTGGCGGCAGTGGCGTCGGTGAGCACTTCCCGCCACTGGCCGGACAACCCGCCGGTTACCTGGTGGCGCAACTCAACGCCTGGCGCGATGGCAGTCGCAGCAATGATCCCAACCAGTTGATGGTCAACGTGGCCAAGGCGATGACCGATGCCGAGGTCAAGGCGGTCGCCGACTACTTCGCCCAACCGGCCAGCCAGGAGGTCAAGCCATGAAAGTCCTGATGCCAACCCTGCTGCTGGTGGCCATGGGCACTGCCCAGGCCGCGCCCATTGCCATGGAAGACCAGTCCCAGCTCAAGGTCCCGGGTGTGCAGGCTGCCCCGCAGTTCGTGCCGCCTGCGGAAAGCGCGATCCCGGACAACGCCTTCGGCAAGATGATTCGTGAAGGCCACGCCCTGTTTGTCGATACCCGGCGGCTGATGCCCGAAGCGGTCGGCAACGGCTTGAACTGCAGCAACTGCCACCTCGACCAGGGGCGCCTGGCGCATTCCGCGCCGCTGTGGGGGGCGTACCCGATGTATCCGGCGTATCGCAAGAAGAACGACAAGGTCAACACCTTCGCCGAGCGTATCCAGGGCTGCTTTACCTTCAGCATGAATGGCAAGCCGCCGGCGGCCGACAGCCCGCAGATGACCGCCTTGAGCGTTTACGCCTACTGGCTGTCGACCCAGGCCCCGACCGGTGTGGAGATTGCCGGTCGCGGCTACCCGGAAGTGCCCAAGCCCGAAGGCGGTTACGACTTCAAGCGCGGCAAGCAGGTGTACGACGAGCAATGCGCGATCTGCCACGGCGGCAATGGCGAAGGGCAGAAGGTGGCCGGGGAGTACGTGATGCCGCCGCTGTGGGGCAAGGACTCCTACAACTGGGGCGCCGGCATGCACCGGATCAATACCGCGGCGTCGTTCATCAAATACAACATGCCACTGGGCAAGCCCGGCAGCCTGAGCGACCAGCAGGCGTGGGACGTGGCGGCGTGGATCAACCGCCATGAGCGGCCGCAGGATCCGCGGCTGGTCGAAGGCTCGATCGAGAAGACCCGGCTGAAGTTCCATGCCAACGACGGGGTCAACCTGTACGGGCAGAAAGTTGATGGCGTGTTGATCGGGCAGGGGATCGGCGGTTGAGCTGAAACCCTCGCGGGGCAAGCCCGCTCCCACGCCCAGCAAGGGACGATCGTGGGGTCGGGCCCGCCCCGCGATGATGTCGCCGGTCGCCTGAAATTCACGGCCTGGCGGAACTATCTACACTGGAATGTCTCTATGATGGCATCGGCCAGCGCGGGGGGCATTGTAAGGTGACCGCCGCCTGATTAGACTGCGCCGAATTTCGTACGCAAAGCCCTTGTTAAGGACGTATATGATCAAGAAATGCTTGTTCCCGGCAGCCGGTTACGGCACCCGCTTCCTGCCCGCTACCAAAGCCATGCCCAAGGAAATGCTGCCGGTGGTCAACAAGCCACTGATCCAGTATGGCGTTGAAGAAGCGCTGGACGCCGGCCTCAACGAGATCTCCATCGTCACCGGCCGTGGCAAGCGTGCCCTGGAAGACCACTTCGACATCAGCTACGAGCTGGAAAACCAGATCAAGGGTACCGACAAGGAGAAATACCTGGTCGGCATCCGTCGTCTGCTCGACGAGTGCTCGTTCTCCTACACCCGCCAGACCGAGATGAAAGGTCTGGGTCACGCGATCCTCACCGGTCGTCCGCTGATCGGCGACGAGCCGTTCGCCGTGGTGCTGGCCGACGACCTGTGCGTCAACCTCGAAGGTGACGGCGTACTCAAGCAGATGGTCAAGCTGTACAAGCAGTACCGCTGCACCATCGTGGCGATCATGGAAGTCGACCCTCAGGAAACCAGCAAGTACGGCGTGATCGCCGGTGACCTGATTGGTGACGACCTGTACCGCGTACGCAACATGGTCGAGAAGCCAAAGCCTGAAGATGCACCGTCGAACCTGGCGATCATCGGTCGCTACATCATGACCCCGGACATCTTCAAGCTGATCGAAGAAACCGAGCCGGGCAAGGGCGGTGAAATCCAGATCACCGACGCCCTGATGAAGCAGGCCCAGGACGGCTGCGTCATCGCCTACAAGTTCAAGGGCAAGCGTTTCGACTGCGGTGGCGCCGAAGGCTACATCGAGGCGACCAACTTCTGCTTCGAGAACTTCTACAAGACCGGCAAGGCTTACTGAGTCCCCGGCGTTGTAAAAAGCCACCTTCGGGTGGCTTTTTTGTTTGCGGCGGCCAACGGCGCTATGCTGGGCGCCTGCCCAGGAGACTGAATACATGGCTTACGATTTTGATCTGTTCGTGATTGGCGCCGGTTCCGGCGGTGTGCGCGCGGCGCGTTTTGCTGCGGGTTTCGGCGCAAAAGTGGCGGTGGCCGAGAGCCGCTACCTCGGCGGCACCTGCGTCAATGTCGGCTGCGTACCGAAGAAACTGCTGGTGTACGGCGCCCATGTCGCCGACGAACTGGAACAGGCTGCAGGTTTCGGCTGGACCCTGGAAGAGGGCCACTTCGACTGGGGCACGCTGATCGCCAACAAGAACCGCGAGATCGAGCGCCTCAACGGCATCTACCGCAACTTGCTGGTCAACAGCGGCGTCACCCTGTTGCAGGGCCACGCCCGCATCACCGGCGCCAATGAGGTGGAGGTCGAGGGCCAGCGCTACAGTGCCGCCAACATCCTCATCGCTACCGGCGGCTGGCCGCAGGTGCCGGACATTCCGGGCAAGGAACTGGCCATCACGTCCAACGAGGCGTTCTACCTCAAGCAACTGCCGCGACGCGTGCTGGTGGTGGGCGGTGGTTACATCGCCGTGGAGTTCGCCGGGATCTTCCAGGGCCTGGGCGCCGACACCACGCTGCTGTATCGGGGCGATCTGTTCCTGCGCGGTTTCGACGGCTCGGTGCGCACGCACCTGAAGGAAGAACTGGAAAAACGCGGCATGGACCTGCAATTCAACGCCGACATCCAGCGTATCGACAAGCTTGCGGACGGCAGCCTCAAGGCCACCCTCAAGGATGGTCGCGAGCTGGTCGCCGATTGCGTGTTCTACGCCACCGGCCGTCGGCCGATGCTGGATAACCTGGGCCTGGAGAACACCGGCGTGGAGCTGGACGAGCGCGGTTACATTCGCGTGGACCAGCAGTACCAGACCACCGCCCCGTCGATCCTGGCCATCGGCGACGTGATCGGCCGCGTGCAACTGACCCCGGTGGCGCTGGCCGAAGGCATGGCCGTGGCCCGCCGCCTGTTCAAGCCCGAGCAGTACCGCACGGTCGACTACCAGAACATTCCGACCGCAGTGTTCAGCCAGCCGCCAATCGGCACCGTGGGCCTGACCGAGGAGCAGGCGCTGGCCGCCGGGCACAAGGTGCAGATCTTCGAGAGCCGCTTCCGGGCGATGAAGCTGACCCTGACCGATATCCAGGAAAAGACCCTGATGAAGCTGGTGGTCGATGCCGACACCGACAAGGTGCTGGGCTGCCACATGGTCGGGCCGGATGCTGGCGAGATCATCCAGGGCCTGGGGATCGCCCTGAAGGCAGGGGCGACCAAGCAGCAGTTCGACGAGACCATCGGCGTGCACCCGACCGCCGCCGAAGAGTTCGTGACCATGCGCACCGTCACCCGCTAATTGTCGGGGCCTCTTCGCGGGTAAACCCGCTCCCACAAAGGTATGCATGGAACCTGTGGGAGCGGGTTTACCCGCGAAGAGGTCAGCACGGCCGGCGCAATCCTTTGCTCAGCCCAATCCCTTCTATTAATAATCCCGCCTTATAGCCAAAACCAATCACCAGCATGAGCTTTGCCAATGAGCCTTCGAGGGGACCAGCGGTTAGGATTCTCTCCGTCAACCGAATTCAACCCATGAAGGAGCGTCTCTCATGCCAATCATCAACAGCCAGGTCAAACCGTTCAACGCCACTGCTTTCCACAATGGCGAATTCGTCCAGGTCAGCGAAGCCGACCTGAAAGGCAAGTGGTCCGTCGTGTTCTTCTACCCGGCCGACTTCACCTTCGTCTGCCCGACCGAACTGGGTGACCTTGCTGACAACTACGCCGAGTTCCAGAAGCTGGGCGTGGAAATCTACGGTGTGTCCACCGACACCCACTTCACCCACAAAGCCTGGCACGACACCTCGGACACCATCGGCAAGATCAAGTACCCGCTGATCGGTGACCCGACCCACGTCATCTCGCGCAACTTCGACGTGCTGATCGAAGAAGCCGGCCTGGCCGATCGCGGTACCTTCGTGATCAACCCGGAAGGTCAGATCAAGATCGTTGAAATCAACGACGGTGGTGTAGGCCGTGACGCCAGCGAACTGCTGCGCAAGGTCAAGGCTGCCCAGTACGTTGCCGCCCACCCAGGTGAAGTCTGCCCGGCCAAGTGGAAAGAAGGCGAAGCCACTCTCGCTCCGTCCCTTGACCTGGTCGGCAAGATCTAATTTTCGTCCGATAAGCGCCTGCGCGACGACCATGCTGCGTTGAAAACAGGCTCGGAATGCTCATTTGCAACCAGCAAAGTCGAGCGCGACTCCGACCGTTCCTCGCCTGTTTTCGCCTTGCCTGATCGCCGCGCAGTCACTTCTCGAACGAAAATCCGGTTATGCGCCAATCGCGGGCGGTAGACAGCCGCCAAAGCTGAAGTAGTTACCGCCCCGTAAAAACGCCCGGGCGATCTCGCCTGGGCGTTTTTGTATCCGAGTTTTGAAAAAGGAATCGCCCGTATGTTGGACGCCACGCTTAAATCGCAACTGAAAACCTACCTGGAGCGGGTCACCCAGCCGATCGAGATCGTTGCCTCCCTCGACGACGGCGCGAAGTCCCGCGAACTGCACGACCTGCTGGTGGAAATCGCCGGCCTGTCGAACCTCATTACCTTCAGCGCGGATGGCAACGACGCCCGTCGTCCTTCGTTCTCGCTGAACCGCCCTGGCGCGGATATCAGCCTGCGTTTCGCCGGCATCCCCATGGGCCACGAATTCACCTCCCTGGTGCTGGCGCTGCTGCAGGTCGGCGGCCACCCCTCCAAGGCCAGTGCCGAAGTGATCGAGCAGATCCAGGCGCTGGAGGGCGAATTCACCTTCGAAACCTACTTCTCGCTGTCGTGCCAGAACTGCCCGGACGTGGTCCAGGCGTTGAACCTGATGGCGGTGCTCAACCCCAATGTGCGCCACGTCGCCATCGATGGCGCGCTGTTCCAGGATGAAGTCGAAGCCCGCAAGGTCATGGCGGTGCCGAGCATCTACCTGAACGGCGAAGTGTTCGGCCAGGGCCGCATGGGCCTGGAAGAGATCCTCGGCAAGATCGACACCAATGCCGGCGCTCGCCAGGCCGAGAAGATCAACGCCAAGGACGCCTTCGACGTGCTGGTGGTCGGGGGTGGCCCGGCTGGCGCGGCCGCGGCGATCTACGCCGCCCGTAAAGGCATTCGCACCGGTGTCGCCGCCGAGCGCTTTGGCGGCCAGGTGCTCGACACCCTGGCGATCGAGAACTTCATCTCGGTGCAGGAGACCGAAGGGCCTAAGCTGGCCACGGCCCTGGAAGAGCACGTCAAGCAGTACGACGTCGACATCATGAACCTGCAGCGCGGCGAAGCGCTGATCCCGGCCACCGATGGCGGCCTGCATGAAGTACGCCTGGCCGGCGGCGCCTCGCTCAAGGCCAAGACCGTGATCCTCGCCACCGGCGCCCGCTGGCGTGAAATGAACGTGCCGGGCGAGCAGCAATACCGCGCCCGTGGCGTGGCCTACTGCCCGCACTGCGACGGCCCGCTGTTCAAGGGCAAGCGCGTGGCGGTGATCGGTGGTGGCAACTCCGGCGTGGAAGCGGCCATCGACCTGGCCGGCGTGGTCGCCCAGGTGACCCTGATCGAGTTCGACAGCCAGCTGCGCGCCGATGCCGTGCTGCAGCGCAAGCTGCACAGCCTGCCGAACGTCAAGGTGATCACCAGCGCGCTGACCACCGAAGTGGTCGGCGATGGCGAGAAGGTCACCGGCCTGCGCTACAAGGACCGCACCAGCGACACGCTGCATGACCTGGCGCTGGAAGGCATCTTCGTGCAGATCGGCCTGCTGCCGAACACCGATTGGCTCAAGGGCACGGTGGAGCTTTCGCCGCGTGGCGAGATCATCGTCGATGCCAAGGGCCAGACCAGCATCCCCGGCGTGTTCGCCGCCGGCGACGTGACCACGGTGCCGTACAAGCAGATCGTCATCGCCGTGGGCGAGGGCGCCAAGGCGTCGCTGGCGGCCTTTGATCACCTGATCCGCACTTCGGCGCCGGCCTGACGGCAGCGGGGTGTAAATGCCAGCCCTTTCAAGGTCTTTGTTGCGCGAGGTTATTGACCGAGTGAGGGCTGCCAAGTGTTCGCCGTAGCCCTTGCAGCGCCTATCAGATCGAGCGCCGCCCGCGCGGCGCACGGCCTGATAGGCGCAGAAACCTTCGCGGCGAACACCTTGAAAGATCTGGGTGTAAATGCGAAAACGCCGCCATTCCTTCGGGGATGGCGGCGTTTTTGTGTTGGGGCTATCGTGGGGCAAGCCCGCCCCACGTTGCTGATCCCGGTCAGGCTGGATTACCCAGCGCCTCGTCGGCGGCCTTGCCGCGCCCGCCCAGCCACACCAGCAGCAACCCGGTCGCCGCCAGCAGGCCACCGGCCATCGGCACCGCCGCATAGCCCAGGTCCAGGCTGATCACCGCGCCACCCAGGGCGGCGCCGACGGCATTGCCCAGGTTGAATGCACCCACGTTGATCGATGACGCCAGCCCCGGAGCCTCGGCTGCGGCGATCATCACTCGCATCTGCAGCGGCGGCACCACGGCGAAGGTGAACATCCCCCACACCAGCAAGGCCAGCGCGGCGCCGACATGGCTGCCCAACACCAGCGGCATCAGCAGCATGATCGCCGCCAACGCGCCGAGGAAGATCCGCGCGGCGCCGTCCAGCGACCAGTCGGCCAGCTTGCCGCCCAGGCTGTTGCCGAGGGTGAAGCCGACGCCGATCAGCACCAGGCCGAGGGTGACGAAACTGTCGGAGGCGCCGGTCAGTTCGGCGAGCACCGGGGCGACATAGGTGTACAGGGTGAACATCGCGCCGGCGCCCAGTACCGTGGTGGCCATGGCCAGCAGCACGTTGGGGCGGGCGATCACCGCCAGTTCCTTGCGCACATGGGGCACGCTGCCGCGCTCGCCCTTGGGCAGGGCGTACCACAGCGCCGCGATGGCCAGCACGCCGAGCACCGCGGTGCCGGCGAAGGCCATGCGCCAGCCGACCTGCTGGCCGAGCCAGGTGGCGGCTGGCACGCCGCCGATGTTGGCGATGGTCAGGCCCATGAACATGGTGGCCACGGCGCTGGCCTGCTTGTCCCGGGGCACCACGCTGGCGGCCACCACCGCGCCCAGGCCGAAGAAGGCGCCGTGGTTGAGGCTGGTGATCAGGCGCGAGAGCAGCAGGGTGTAGTAGTCCGGCGACAGGGCCGAGAGCAAGTTGCCGACGGTGAAGATGCCCATCAGCATCATCAGCGCGGCACGCTTGCCGAAGCGGCTGAACAGCAAGGTCATGATCGGCGCGCCGACCATCACGCCGATGGCATAGGCGGTGATCAGCATGCCCGCGCTGGGGATGCTGGCACCGACGCCATCGGCGATCACCGGCAACAGGCCCATGGGGGTGAACTCGGTGGTGCCGATGCCGAAGGCGCCGATGGCCAGGGCGAACAGCACCCGTTTGGGGGAAAGCGTGCTCATTGGGAGCTCCGAAAAAGCGGTTGAGAGCGGGGCGGTGGGCCTCCATGCCCGAAGGATATCAGTCCCAGGCTGGCGCCAGGCCGTCCGGGCTGACTTCGCGGCCGTTGCGCTCCAGGGTGGCGATGCGCGCCATGTCGTCGGCGTCAAGGCGCAGGCTGCGGGCAAGCAGGTTGCTGGCCAGGTTCTCGCGTTTGGTGGACGACGGGATAACCGCATAGCCCAGTTGCAATGCCCAGGCCAGGGCCACCTGGGCCACGGTGGCCTTGTGCTTGGCGGCGATCTCGGTCAGCAGCGGATCCTTCAGCACCTTGCCGTAGGCCAGGGTCATGTAGGAGGTGGTAGTGATGCCCTGCTCCTGGAGGAAGGCAGTCAGCTTGCTGTTTTGCAGGTACGGGCTGAGTTCGATCTGGTTGGTGGCGATCTCGCCCTGGCCGACCACGGCGATGGCCTGGCGGGTCAGCTCGATATTGAAGTTGGAGATGCCGATCTGGCGGGTCAGGCCCTGGCGCTTGGCGTCGGCCAGCGCCTGCATGTATTCGGGCAGCTCGACGCCGTTGCCCGGCGCCGGCCAGTGGATCAGCAGCAGGTCGACATGGTCGGTGCGCAGTTTGGCCAGGCTCTCGCGCAGGCTGGGGATCAGTTTGTCGGCGGCGTAGTGGTCGACCCAGATCTTGGTGGTGATGAACAGCTCGTCGCGCGGCACGCCGCTTTCGGCGATGGCCTGGCCGACCTCGGCCTCGTTCTTGTAGATCTGCGCGGTGTCGATGGCGCGGTAGCCCAGCGCCAGCGCCGACTTGACCGAATCGATGACGGCCTGGCCGGTGAGGCGGAAGGTACCCAGGCCAAAGGATGGAATGCTCATGCAACTGCTCCTGTCGAGTGAGGGGATCGAGGCCCGGGCAGTGGGGCACGGGATCGAACGGGTAGGTGCAGTGTGCGGTGTTCGGCGGGATTGATTAAGCCGTTGACGCGCCAAGGTCCTTTGACCTGGAGTCATGAATACCTGGTTGGATTGTGAGCGGGGCGAGGCAATGGCGGCTATCGCGGGGCAAGCCCGCAGGGGCTGCGCTGACTGCTCTCAGTAACAGCGCAGCCCCGGGGGTGGGCGATCTGCGGCAGGTTGGCAGTGCTGTCAGGCGACCGGTATCAGCGGGTCGGCCGCTGCCAGTGCCGTGGCCCGGTCCGCTGCTGGCGGGTAGATCCACACCGAGTTGATCTGCTGCTTGAGCTGCTTGGCCTCGGCCTTGTCGGTCGGTGGCGAAACGGTACGTTCCCAGCCTTCGGTGTACACCGCGCCCCAGGCGCCGAGGTCCAGGCAGGTGACGTACTTGGGCTGGCTGTAGGTCATCGGCGCCACGCCGATCAGCTCGGCGGCGGCGTTGTTGCCGGCGTAGCGGCCCAGGGGGATGGCGTGCTGGCAGGACATCACGGCAAAGTTGCCGACCTCGTCGCAAGCCGCGTAGGCCACATCGCCCGCGGCATACACATCCGGGTTGCCGATGACCTTGAGCTGGCCGTCCACATGCAGGCGGCCCTGGCGATCGCGCTCGCCGGTGATCTGCTCGGTCAGCGGGTTGGCCTTGAAGCCGACGGTCCAGACCACCGTATTGGCGGCGATGCGTTCGCCGTTGTCGAGCAGCACGCCACCGGCATCCACCGAGGCCACCGTGGCGCCGCAGACCCATTCGATGCCCAGCGCCGCCGAGGCCTGCTCGATGGCCGGGCGGATACCGTCGCCCAGGGCGGCGCCGATCTTCGCCCCGCGGTCGACCACGACGATGCGCGGCGTGACCTTGTCGCCCAGGATCGCCCGCAGCCGGCTGGGCAGCTCGGTGGCGGTCTCGATGCCGGTGAAGCCGCCCCCGGCCACCACCACGGTGTTGCGCGCCGGGCTGTCGGGGCGGGCGGCCAGGGACTTGAGGTGTTCTTCCAGGCGGGTGGCTGACTCGATCTTGTCGACGTCGAAGGCGTGGCGGTCGAAGCCTTCCAGCGCCGGGCGGTTGAGCAGGCTGCCGCAGGCCATGATCAGGCGGTCGTAGCCAAGCCTGGCGTCGATGCCGCCGGGCTGGCGGTACGCCACTTCACGGCTGGCCTGGTCGATGTGGTAGGCGCTGCCTTTGACGAAGCGCACGTTGACCGCGTCGAACAGCGCCTGCAACGGCGCGCCCATGGTGTGCACGTCGGGTTCGTAGAAGCGTGGGCGGATGTGCAGTTCCGCCTGGGGGGCAAGCACGGTGATCTGCACGTCGTCGTGTTTGTGCTGGTCGAGCAGGCGGGCGGCGCCGAGGGCGCTCCACAGCCCGGCGAAGCCTGCGCCAATGATCAGGATCTGTTTCATGGGGTGCTCCTGGATGCCGCGATTATCGATGTTGTCGCTGCGGCAGTGGGAAAAGGGTACGCCTTGTGGGTGGGCCTGGATTGCGGCCCGACAGGCGTGCAGCAGATGCTAAAGGCGTGCCCCGTTTGCCCCTAGGCCAAAGAACCCTGGATTTCGGCCAGCGGTACGCTGCGGGCAAAGCGTGCCCGGTAGTCTCGCGGGGTCACCGCCAGATGGCGCTGGAACGCCAGGCGCATGCGCTCCTCGCTGCCGAAGCCGCAGTGGCGGGCGACTTGCTCGATATGCTGGTCGGAGTTCTCCAGCAAGCGCCGCGCCGCCTCCAGGCGGAACACCTCGATGGCCTTGGCCGGGGTGCGGCCGGTCTTGTGCTTGTACACCCGGGTGAAGTTGCGCAGGCTCATGCGCGCCTGCTCGGCCAGCCGCTCGACCGTCAGGCGCGGGTCGCCCAGGTGCTCGTTGAGCCACAGGTGCAGGGCCTCGAAGGCGGCGCCGTCCTCGCCCTGGGCCTTGAGCAGTTCGCTGAACTGCGCCTGGCCGCCGGGGCGCTTGAGGAACACCACCAGTTCGCGGGCCACCTGCATCGCCACCTCGCGGCCGCAGTCGGCCTCGACCAGGGCCAGCGCCAGGTCGATGCCGGCGCTGACCCCGGCCGAGGTCCACACCTGGTCCTGCTGCACGAAGATCGACTCGGCATCCACCTCGATGGCCGGGAAGCGCCGGTGCAGCGCATCGCACATCGCCCAGTGAGTGGCGGCCCGGCGGCCGTCGAGCAGGCCGGCGGCGGCCAGCAGGAAGGTGCCGCTGCACACCGAGGCGGTGCGTCGGGCGCGCTGGGCGGCCTGGGCCAGCCAGGCGATCAGCTCGGCGTGATCGGGGAGGGTGTGGACGATCTCCGGTGCGCCGGGCACCACCAGGGTGTCAAACGGCTCGCACAACCAGGGTGCCAACGGTTCGGTGCCTATCGACAGGCCTTCTGCGGTGGGCACCAAGCCGCCTTCGAGGCTGGCAGTGACCAGGCGATAGCCCGGCAGGCCACGCGCGGTACGGGCCTTGGTCGCGGCCCAGAACACCGTCTGCGCGCCGGTGAGGTCGAGCAGGCCCATCTGCGGGTAGGCGAGGAACAGCAGGGTGCGCGGCTGATCCAGGGCGTGCACGGGCGGGGTGGGGATCTGCGGGATGTCGGTCATGGCGCGCTGCTTGTGACGGAGGCGTAGCGCTAAGTCGAGCACCTGGCGCGGCGCCGATCAAGCGCCGCGCGACAGGCGCAGGCGCCGAGGCTTTGCAGGAACAGCGTGGGAGCGGGCTTGCCCCGCGATGACGTCGGCCCAGGTTGGCGAAGCATCGCGGGGCAAGCCCGCTCCCACGCTGCCCCAGTCAGATCGGAGATTTACATTTTGAACCCCGAGTGGGCTGTACCTGCCTCAGAAGCTGTAGTCGACCGTGGCGAAATACGAACGCGGCGCGCCCAGCAGCCATTGCTCGCCGCTGAAGCTGGACTGGGCGTACTGGCGGTCGAACAGGTTGTTCAACTGCAGGCCCAGGCGCACATCGGGCAGCACCTGCCAGCCCAGGTTGGCGTCGACCACCGTGTAACCCGGCACGCGCTGGTCGTTGGCCGCGCTGGAGTAGCGCTCATCCACATAGCGCAGGCCGATACCGGCATCGACGGCCTGGCCGAAGCCCTTGCTCAGCCACAGGTTGGCGGTGCGCCGCGGCACATCCTGCGGGCGGTTGCCGGCGCGGTCGTTGACCGTGCCGTTGTCGCCTTCCTCCAGGAAATCGTCGTACTTGGCCCTCACCAGCGCGGCGTTGGCCGAGAGCTGCCACTGGTTGCCCAGCGCCAGTTCCAGGCTGGCCTCCAGGCCGTCGGAGGTCTGCTGGCCGGCCTGCTGGCTGTCGTGGGTGAGCGGGTTGTACACCGGCAGTTTCTTCTTGACGATGTGATAGGCCGCCAGCGTCCACTCGCCACGGGTATCCCAGAAACGTTGCTTGAGGCCGATCTCGGTCTGCTTCGCTTCGGTCAGCTCCAGGCGCTTGTTCGGGCGCTGGGTGAGCAGGTCACCGACGCCGTCCTCGCTGGTGGAGTACTGCCCGTACAGCGACAGGTCGTCGGTGAGCGCGTACACCAGCCCGGCGCGCCAGTTGCCGCCTTGCAGGCTGCGGTCGCTGCGGGCGTTGTTGACCAGGTCGTCACGGTCGATGTGGTTCTGGTCGCGGCGGATGCCGGTGACCAGCGCGAGGCGGTCGCTCAGCTGGGTGCGGTTCTCGGCGAACAGGGCGAAGGTGTCGACCTTGGACAGCGTCTGCGCGCGGGTCGGGCTGAGGCTGTGGAAACCGCCCGGAGCCGGATGCCACGGGTCGAGCGGGTCGCTGCTGCCATCGCTGTAGGGCGAGTTGCTGTCGACGTTGAAGCGGATGCGGTTGTATTCGGCGCCGACCACGGTCTTGCTGGCCAGGCCGAACAGGCCATGGTCGAAGGTAAAGCTCTGGCGATCGCCGAGCTGCTCCTGGTTATGGCGAATCTCGAGGAAGCTGCCGCGCTGGATCACGCCGTTGGCGGCGTCCCAGGCGTAGGACTCGGCGTTGCGCCACTGGCGGCGGCTCTTGATGTAGTACAGCTGGTTGCTGGCGATGACACTGTCGCTGAGGGTCCAGTCGGTGGTCAGGCGCGTCCACTCGTCGTGGTAGCGCTGTTCGTCGTTGCTGACGTTGTAGTTCTTGCGGCGCACGCTGCTGCGCAGGTGCCCGTCGATCAGCGGGGTGCCGTAGTAGTTGGCTGGTTGCGCATCGCCGCGTTCGTGGGCGAGGGTGAAGCTCAGGTCGTCGCTGGCATCGAAGCGCAGGGCGGCGCTGAGGGCCAGGCTGCGCGAGTCGGTGCGGTCGACCCAGCCGTTGCCGGCCTGCTGGTTGAGGGTCACGCGGTAGCTCAGCCGCTCGCTCAGGCTGCCGCCGCTGTCCAGGCCCAGTTGCTGGCGGTCCCAGGAGCCGTAGCCCAGGCGCAGGTGGTTGCGGATGTCACCGGCGAACGGCTTCTTCGGCACCACGTTGACCACCGCGCCGGTGGCGCCTTCGCCGTACAGCACCGAGGAGGGGCCGCGGATCACGTCGATGCGTTCGACCATCCACGGGGCGACCGGGAAGGTCAGGGTGCCGGCGCCGGCGTACAGGCGCGAGCCGTCGAACAGGGTCATCACCGAACTCTGCCCGGTGAAGCCCCGGGCCGACAGGCCGGTACCGCCGTCGCCCGGTGTGCCGATGAAGGTCAGGCCCGGCGAGCGGGTCACGGCGTCCTGCACGGTGAGGTTGTTGCGCTGCTGGATCTGCGCCTCGGTCAGGCTGCTGGTGCTGGCCGGGGTGTCCAGGGCGCTGAGGTTCAGGCGCGAGCCGGCCGGGGTTGGCGTGGCCAGGTCGATGACCTGTGGCTCGCGGGTGTCGGTGATCGCCGTGGAGGGCAGGGTGAGGGGCGCCACTTCATGGTCGTCGGCCAGTGCTGGCAGGGACACGGCCAGGCAGGCCGCCAGGGTGTGAAGCTTGTTGATTCGGGACATGTCGTTCCACTGCTGCAGGAAGGAATGGATCCCGGTGGAAAACACGCAACGGCGAAGCGCGCACGCAGGCGCGCGCGGATACCGGCCTGCGCCCGCCCACCGCGGGTTGCCAAGTGAAGCCTCAGGCCGGTCTCCGGGCTTGCGAGGAGCATGAAGCCTTCACCTTCCCATGCGTGCGCACAGTGGTCTGTCGAAGGATTCGCTCGCTTACCGTTGCGGGGGCAGCGCCGGACTTGTCGTGACAACGACGCACCGGCTTCCCGTTTCACCCTGCGCGCGGCGGCGCAGGACACCTGAAACTGGCGCGCATCTGACCATCGAACGGGTGGCGAGTCAATCGCCTGGGTGGCAGGAAAATATCTGGTGGGGCAATGGGTTAGCTGCAATTGCGTTGTCGCTGATCGCGGGGCAAGCCCGCTCCCACGGCGATACCCTGGCAGCTCCAGGCAATCGGATCGTGGGAGCGGGCTTGCCCCGCGATGGGTTCAGCGCCCGCGCCGACGCGAAACCCGCGCCTCGATATTCTTGCGTCCGATCAGCAGCGCCGGCTTTTCCACCACCGGCTCGTCTGCCAGCCACTTGTACATCACCAGGCAGTCCACCAGGCCCAGCTCGGCATGGCGGTAAGCCCTGGGCAGGCGGCCGACGGTCTCGAAGCCGAGCTTGTGCCACAGCGCCACCGCCACCTCGTTGCTGGCCACCACCGAATTGAACTGCAGGGCCAGGAAGCCCTCCTGGCGCGCCAGCTTCTGCGAGTGCTCGCACATCAGCCTGGCCACGCCCCGGCCGCGGGCCTGCTCGCAGACCATGTAGCCGCAGTTGCCGACATGCCCGCCGGGGCCGGCGGCATTGGCCTTGAGGAAGTAGGAGCCGAGCAGCACGCCGTCGTCCTCGGCCACCAGGGTGCGCAACGGGGTTTCCAGCCACAACCGACGCGCCTGGTCGACGTCCAGGGCCGGGTCGAAGGCGTAGGTCTGGCGGGCCTGGACAATGGCCTGGAAGGTCGGCCAGAAGCGTTCGAAGTCTTCCGGGGTCATGGGGCGTATCTGGATCATGGTGGTTCCTGCACGGGCTGAACCGCCAAGTCTGGGTGTCGCGGCGCCGTCGCGCAAGGGCGGCGGCGCCATGAAGTTTCAGGCGCCAGTCTTGCCCACGGCGTCCAGCGCCCTGGCCGAGTAGACCAGCGCGGCGCCGGCGTTCATTGCCACCGCCACGCCCAGGGCCTCGGCGATCTCCTCGCGGGTGGCGCCGTGCTTGACCGCCTGCTGCGAATGCACGGCAATGCAGCCGTCGCAGCGGGTGGTGACGGCGACGGCCAACGAGATCAGCTCACGGGTCTTGGCGTCCAGGTGATTGGTCTTGGCCCCGGCGCCGCTGGCGGTCGCGTAGCCGGCCACGGTATCGGGTGAGAGTTGCTTGAGATCGCCGATGCCGGCCATCAACTGCTTACGGTAGGCGTCCCAGTCCATCATGCTCATCGTCTTCACCTTGTCAGGTTGGCAACAGGAGCATTCAGGCTAGTCGATATTTCGCTGGAGGGGCTGGCCCCAGGGAGAATGGATCAAGCCCGGGACCTGTTCGAATCACTGGTCAATCGGTCGGTACCCGGCGCAGCGCCGCCGCCAACGCTACGGTCAGTGCCACTGCCAGGCCCATGGCGAGGCCGATGGTCACGGCAACCCCCAATCGTTCCAGCAACCCCGCCATCGCCAGGTAGAATGCAATCACTCCCACCGCACCAATGGCATTGCCCCGCACCATCGCCGCCATCCCGGCTCGGCCGCCCTGCACATGGGCGAACACCACCAGCGGCCAGGCGATCACCGGAATTGGCGCCAGCATGCCGCTGGTGGCCGGCCCCAGCCAGCTGGCCAGGCTGGTGGTGATCATCAGCAGCGAGGTGGCCGATACCATGCGCAAGGGAATCTCCCAATACCGCTGCCGGGGACGGGCGAGGGTGTCGGGCCTGGGCTCGCGGCCACTGGCGCGGATCAGCACGCCGATCAGCAGCAGCGCCACGGCCACCGACAGGTAAAGCCCACCCCAGTGGGTGAAGGCATAGGCCGCCAGGCCGTAGAACAGGATCGCCAGCAGCACGGCCGGGGCGATATCGACCCTGCGCGTGGCGAACAGGTAGAAGGCGTAGGTGGCCTGCACCGCCGCCAACCCACCCAGCGCGCCGGGCACCGCGCCCAGGGCGAAGCCCGTGCCTTGCTCCAGGCACAGGAAGGTCATCACCAGGGCCGAGGTGATCGGCAGACCGGACAGCAGCCCGCCGAGCAGTCCGCCCCAGCGCCGCGAGGCGAGGGAGATGGCCCACATCAGCAGCGGGGTGACCAGGAGTTTCAGGTAGAAAAGGGTCATTACGCGAGGTTCCGGTTCTGCAGGGTACGCGCCCGCCGTCGGCATTGGGTGGGGCGCGGGTCGATCAGCCGCGGCTGGCCTCAAGGGCCTGGGCGAGGTCGGCGATGATGTCGTCGCTGTGCTCGATGCCGATCGACAGGCGCACCATGTCGCGCGGTACGCCGGCCTTCTCCAGCTCTTCGTCGTTGAGTTGACGATGGGTGGTGGAGGCGGGGTGGCAGGCCAGCGACTTGGCGTCGCCGATGTTGACCAGGCGCACCACCAGTTGCAGCGCATCGATGAAGCGCGCCCCGGCGGCCTGGCCGCCCTTGATGCCGAACGACAGGATCGCCGCCGGCTTGCCGCCGGTGTAGCGCCGGGCCAGTTGGTGCTCGGGGTGGTCCGGCAGGCCGGCATATTTCACCCAGGCCACCTGGTCGTGTTCCTGCAGGTAGCGGGCGACCTTGAGCGCATTCTCGGTATGGCGCTCCATGCGCAGGGCCAGGGTCTCCAGGCCTTGCAGGATCAGGAAGGCATTGAATGGCGACAGCGCGGCGCCGGTGTTGCGCAGCGGCACCACGCGGCAGCGACCGATGAAGGCGGCGGGGCCGAAGGCTTCGGTGTAGGTGACGCCGTGGTAGGACGGGTCGGGAGTATTGAGCAGGGCGAAACGCTGCTTGTGGTCGGCCCAGGGGAATGTGCCCGAGTCGATGACGATGCCGCCGATGCTGGTGCCGTGGCCGCCGATGTACTTGGTCAGCGAGTGCACGACGATATCGGCGCCGTGCTCGAACGGGCGGCAGAGAATCGGCGTGGCCACGGTGTTGTCGACGATCAGCGGCACGCCATGGCGGTGGGCTGCCTCGGCCAGCGCGGCGATATCGACGATGTTGCCGGCGGGGTTGCCGATCGACTCGCAGAACACTGCCTTGGTGCGCGCGTCGATCAGGGCCTCGAGGGCGGCGATGTCGTCGTGGGCGGCGAAGCGGGTGGTGATGCCCATGCGCGGCAGGGTGTGGGCCAGCAGGTTGTAGGTGCCGCCGTACAGCTTGGCCACCGAGACGATGTTGTCACCAGCTTCGGCGACGGTCTGGATGGCGTAGGTGATGGCGGCCATGCCCGAGGCCACGGCCAGCGCGCCGACCCCGCCCTCGAGGGCGGCCATGCGTTGCTCGAGCACGTCGTTGGTGGGGTTCATGATGCGCGAGTAGATGTTGCCCGCGACCTTGAGGTCGAACAGGTCGGCGCCGTGCTGGGTGTCGTCGAAGGCGAACGAGGTGGTCTGGTAGATCGGCACGGCCACCGCCTTGGTGGTCGGGTCGGGGCTGAAGCCCGCGTGGATGGCGAGTGTTTCCAGCTTCATGCGGTCGTTCCTTGAGCGTGGGATGGAAGCGGTTGAGCATGGGCTGGGGCGGCGCTGGCGGTCAAGGGTCGAGGTTCAACGTTGCGCCGAGGGCACCTGGCGCCGTTGTGTTTCTTCCTCGAGATAGCTGATCAGCGCGGCCACTTCGGTTTCCCCCAGGCGCATGTTGGGCATCGCCAGCTGGTTGTACTGCGCGTACAACAGCATTGCCAGCGGGTCTTGCTCCGCCAGCATCCGGTCCGGCTCCATCAGCCAGCGTTTCAACCACTGTTCCTCGCGCTGGCGGGTCACCCCCAGCAGGTCCGGGCCGATGCCACGGGTGGCACCGGGCTCGGCATCGCCCAGGGTATGGCACGACGAGCAGCGGGTACGGAACAGTTGTTCACCGGCGCTCGGCGGGCGGATATCCGGGGCCTGGGTGTAGTCGCGGCGCTGGGCGCTGGCGGTCTTCCAGTTGTGCAGGCTGTTGGCCAGGCGGTCGGCGAGGATGTACGGGCTTTCGAAGGGCGAGGCCTTCATCCAGCGGCCGGTGGCCTGGTTGCCGATGATCAGGCTGAGGTTGTGGTCCTTGCTGCGGCCGTTCTCCAGTCCTTCGATGTACAGCCCGAGGCTGCGGCGCAGTTGCTCGATGTCGGCGGCTTCGCCAGTGAGCAAGGTCCAGCCGGGGCCGATGGCGAACTTCTCGGCGTAGCGCTTGAGGGTGGCGGGGGTGTCGTTGTAGGGGTCGATGCTGATCGAGTAGATGAAGATGTCCTGGCCGACGCGCTCGCCCAGCAGCTTCTGCACCTGGCGCAGGCGCGCGGTTTCCACCGGGCAGGAGTCGCCGCAGCCGGTGAAGATGAAGTTGATGGCCACCACCTTGTCCTTGATCAGGTCGTCGAAGAAGCGCACCTGTTGGCCGTCCTGGGTGAGCAGGGGGATGTTGGGGAAGTAGTCGGCGCCCCAGGGTGTGGAGGGCGTTGCGCGGGTGCTGGGGGGGAGCGACCAGGCAAGGCTGAGGGGGAGCAGCAGCAGGAGCAGCAGGCGGCAGAGGCGGGGCATGGTTCTACCCTCTGGTCAGGGGACAGGCAAGGACAGCGTGGGAGCGGGCAAGCCCGCTCCCACGCCAATCCCCAGTGTGGTCTTGGCGATATCAACGGATACTCAGCGGCACCGTCACGCTCTGCCCCAGCGCCGACTTCACCGTCACCGCCGGTGGCGAGGCCGGGCCGCTGCCAGTAGTGGTCACCGACAACTTCCAGCGCGCGCCGCTGCCGCTGGTGGTCAGGGTCGCCAGGCCCAGGTCGAGCGGCCCGCTGGTGGTGTTGGTGGAGACCCGGATACTGTTGCCGGCGGCCACCGAGGTGGTCCCGGCGATTTCCCAGGTCCAGCGGCTGTTGCTGCGCAACTGTACCGTGGCGCTGCTGACCTGGATCTGGTCCATCGGTACCGCCGGCGAGACCGCAATGCTCACCGTGGCCGGCGCCAGCGACTCGAGGCCCTTGGCGTCGCGCGCGGCATAGGTGAAGCTGGCGGTGAATGCCGTGGCGACCGTGGCCGGGGGGGTATAGGTCAGCTGGGTGCCGTTGCTGCTCACCGTGCCCTGGCCGGAGTCGGGCTGAGCCAGGCTGCTGATGCTCAGCGGCAGGTTGCCGTCGGGATCGGTGTCGTTGGCCAGCACGTTGAGCACGATCGGCTTGCCGGCCATGGTCGCGGCGCTGTCGTTCACCGCCACCGGCGGCTTGTTGCTGTCGTTGCCGGGGCCACTGCTGGCAGTGCGGAAGGTCGGCAGGGCGGCGGAGTTGATGTATTCCACGCCATCCCAGCCGGGCAGCGGCGTCGGCATCATCTGGAACTGGCCGGGGTGTTCCAGGTCCCAGCGCAGCAGCATCGAGGTGTCCTCGTGCTGGGTGTTGTGGCAGTGCTCCATGTAGGTGCCGGCGAACTCGCGGAAGCGAATGGCCATTTCCACTTCTTCCGACGAATCAGCATCCGCGCCGATGCGGTACACGTCCTTGCGCGCCCATTTTTCCCATTCCGGCGGCGCCTTGCCGTCGCGGCTGAGGATCACCCCTTCCTCGAAGTGCACGTGCACCGGGTGGCTCCAGCCGTTGCCGCCGTTCTTGATCTTCCACACTTCCAGGGTGCCATCGCCGCTGAAGCCAGCGTCGGTGGCTTCGTTGGCCAGTTGCGGGGCGGCGCTGATACGCCGTGGGTCCATGGTGAAGCCAAAGCCGCCGTCGGTCTTGATGGTCCAGGGCGTGCTGTCGGTGCCGTCGGAGCGGCCGAAGATGAACTCGCGGTGGCGAGCGGCCTTGATCTTGACCTGATCGCTGGCGCTGTTGCGGTCGATGGGCAGGGGGATCATCGCCAGGCCAGCAGCCTTGCCGGGCTTGGCCGGTTCATACAGGCTCGGGTCCATGCTGACGTCCTGGCCGGTGTAGGGCTGCACGATCAGTTGCATGAACTTGCCGACCACCGGGTCGCCGCCATCCCATTCCGGGCCGTTGCTGGTCTGCTTGATCACAGGCTTGTACTTGCCCGACAGCACGTCGGCCAGGGCGATGGGCTGTTTCGGGCCCTTGCCGGTCTCGTGTTCCATGAGGTTGACGAAGTACAGCTTGTCGCCGACCTTGATCCCGTTCCTGGCGAAATTGATGATGATGTCGTAGCGCTCGGCGATGCCCTGCAGCGGCATGATGGCGTTGTTGTCCTGCAGGTTGCCGTCACCGTTGAGGTCCAGGGTGCCGTCGAACGGCACGGCGTGTTCCATGATGTTGCCGTCGTTGGCGATCATGTGGAACGGCACCCGGGCGTAGGAAAGGTTGGAGCCGGTCGGGCCCTTGAACTCGCCGCTGGTGCCGGCGATTTCACGCACCACGGCGAACTTGAAGTAACGCGACACCGAGCCGTTGAGAATGCGGAAGCGGTAGCTGCGCGCGCGCACCTTGAGCTTGGGCTGGTACTGCCAGTTGACCAGGATCTGGTCGCCGAGGAAGCCGTCGGTGTTGAACGGGTTGAACCACAGCTGGCCGTTGGCATCCCAGGCCTTGTCGGCGATCACCAGGTTGACGTCATAGTCGCGGTTGCCCCACGGCATCGCCGCGCCGCTGGGAAAACGCAGGTTGACGCCGTCCTGCAGGGCCTCGTTGCCGCGGTCGATGGCCGAGTAGTAGTTCATCATCACCGCGTTGCCCTTGTAGACGTTCTGCGCGGTGAAATCGAGCATGTGGTCGTGGAACCAGTGGGTGCTCATGGTCTCGCGCCAGTCGCCGCGGATCTTGATGCTGCCGTTCTCGCAGGTCTTGAGGCCTGGTGAGGCGTCGTTGACGTACAGGGTTTCGCCCGGCGCGCAGGGGAAGGCGGCGCGCGGGTCCTGGGCACGGGTGTTGATGGTGTCGTAGCCGGCCAGCTGGATCGGCCAGCGGTAGTCGTAATACTGGCCGGGGAAGAAGTAGGCGTTGGCGAAGCCGTCGCTCTCGGCCGGCGAGTGGCCGTTATGCTCGTGGGTGGAGATGGTGTGCAGGCCGAAGCCGTTGTTGGCCGATGGGTCGATCGGCAGGGCGTTGTAGTGGCGCATCAGTACCGGCTGGCCGTAGCGCACCATCAGCAGCTTGACCGGGAAGGTGCCGTCGAAGGTCCACAGCGCCTTGTGGCCCTGCAGGGGCATTTTCGGGTGGAAGCGCGTGTCGATGCCCTTGGTGGTGCCCAGGGTGGTGGGGATGTCGGAGGTCTGGTAGTACAGCCCGCCCGGGGCGAATTCACCCTTGGCGTAGTTGTGCAGCTGCTTGCGGTCGCGCAGGCCCTGGTTGATGCGCGCCCCGGCCTGGGCGGTCTTGAACGCGGCCTGGGGGTAGAACTCGTTCCAGCGCTGGTGCGACCAGCCCTTTCCTGGCGGACGGCCTTCGGCGGGCGAGCCGACCCCGCTGCGGTTGAGGAACATCTCGATCTGCGCCTTCCACGGGTTGCGGTCGAGCACGTTGGCGTACTGCGACGGGAACGGCGTCAGCCCCGGCTGGGTCAGGAACGCTTCCAGGGCGTTGCCGTTGGGGCTGCTGCGGGCGGCGTAGTCGGGGTCCTGGGCGGGGGCCGCGCCGATCACGGGCGGCGGGAAGGTCATGGCGTAGGGCGGGGTGGCCGGGTCGAGTTTCTCCGGGCCGAACTCTTCGAACAGCAGCAGTTGCTGAGTGAACGGCTCGGCGCCGAACAAGGGGCTGGGCTTGCCGTTGGTGGGGTACTTGCGCGAAGTCTGCAACGCGGGGGGCAGCACGTTGTTGCTGGTCACGGTGGCGCGGGTGCCGTAGACGCCATTGGTCAGCTCCAGCGAGCCTTCGTTGGCCTCGGGCATCGACTTCAGGGCCTCCAGTGCCGCCGCCTGGGCCGCTGGCGTGGCGGGCGGGTCGCTGTACGCGGAAGGATCGGTAGGAGGTGGCTGGCTCACGTCGTCGAGCGACCCGGCGACCGCGCTGGCCAGCCCCAGGCTGAGCAGCAGTGCCGTGAGGGAGGACAACCTGGACACCTGGGTCGATGTTGCAGCTGGTTTCTTCATTGCCGTATGCCCCGTGTTGTGCAGACTGGCATCTGTTGCCACTCGAGGAGCGGCGATGTGCCTTGAACAGAGGTCAGCAACGGCTGTGCCAAGCGGTAAATGGCCAAACGCCAGTTGTTTCAAGATGTTGCAGTGTTGCGAACGAGAAACGCTCAAGGTGTTGCCGCAAACCTGGGGCTGGACACCCATTGCTGGGTGGGGAATGCTCCCCAGCCGTTGTCATCGATCGTCGCAGGGAGCCCACATGGATCCGCTCTATCTCATCGCCCTTGGCGCCATCGTCGCCGGTTTCGTCCAGGGCCTGTCGGGCTTTGCCTTCGGCATGGTGGCCATGTCGTTCTGGGCCTGGGGGCTGGAGCCACGGGTGGCGGCGGTGCTGACCGTGTTCGGTAGCCTTACCGGGCAGTTGATCGCCGTGTTCAGCGTGCGCCGGGGCTTCAGCTGGACGCTGCTGTGGCCCTTCGTGCTGGGCGGGCTGGCGGGGATTCCACTGGGCGTGTGGGTGCTGCCTTACCTGGACATGCTGTGGTTCAAGGCGGTGTTCGGCACGCTGCTGGTGGTGTGGTGCCCACTGATGCTGCTGGCGCCGCGCCTGCCGCGTCTGCAGGGCGGGCGCCTGGCCGATGGCGCGGTGGGCATGGTCGGTGGGGTGCTGGGCGGCATCGGTGGCTTTACCGGCACGGTGCCGACGCTCTGGTGCACCCTGCGCGGGTTCGAGCGCGACACCCAGCGGGCGGTGATCCAGAACTTCAACCTGTCGATGCTGGCGGTGACCATGCTCACCTACCTGGGCAGCGGGCTGGTGACCCCGGCGTTGCTGCCGGCGTTCGCGGTGGTGGCGTTGGCGATGGCAGTGCCGACGCTGCTGGGCACGCGGCTGTACCTGGGGATCAGTGAACTGGCGTTTCGCCGGATCGTGCTGGGGCTGCTGACCCTGTCCGGGGTGGCGATGCTGGTGGTGGCTGTGCCGGGATTGCTGGCGCGGGGCTGATGCGGCCGATCACCTCCTCTGTAGGAGCGGCCTTGTGCCGCGAAAGGGCCGCAAAGCGTCCCCGGCGATCTTTGCATCGACGCTGAAATCCAGGGGCCGCTACGCAGCCCTTTCGCGGCACAAGGCCGCTCCTACAGGGAAACGCTTACATTTCGGTCATCGCACAAGACCGCTTCATCACAGGCAGCCAACCCTTGCCCGAACCCGGTGTTCTTGGCACCCTTGCCTGCCTTGCCTCTCGTCACACCCGTAAACAAGGAACCCTCAAGGTGAATTGGGAAAAAGTCGGTAAATCCCTGGTGGGCCTGCTGGCCCTGGTCACCGTCGCCGCCGCGCTCTATGCGGTGCTGCGCGACGACGACCGCCTGCAGGCGCGCCTGACCTACGCCCATCTCACCTATCCGGGCCAGTTCAGCGAGCGTATCAGCCAGGCCAACGACCTGCTCAAGTACGAGCGGCTGCACTCGCAGATCAGCGAGATCGGCGCTGGTTCCCTCAGCCATCCGCAGATCGACAAGCTGGTCGATCTGGCCCAGGCCCCGTATCTGCAGCTGTTTGCCAGGCCGTTCGAGGCCGGATTGGTGGATCACCGCACCGGCCTGCTCATCGAGCTGTACAACCCCGCGCAGACGCCGCTCAAGGCCGTGCACATCCGTTTGCCGGCCAAAGGCCTGGTGCAGGTGCGCGACGCCGCCGGCAATGACACGCTGGTGCCGACGCCCACCAGCAGCATCGACCTGCCGGCCATCGACGGGGTGAGCGAGAGTAAGGTCTGGGTGTACTTCGACGCCGACTATTCGCAGATCCGCCAGGGCGGCATCAGCATCCGCGATGCCGATGGCAGCGCCGATATCCAGGTGACCCGCGAGGTGGTGGGGTTCCCGGCGCTGCTGGCGCGCTACAGCCAGCTGGTGGTGGCGGTGTTTGCCGGGCTGGTGCTGGGGTTGCTGGCGTTGGCGTATGCGTGGCTGGGGCGGAGCAGGGCTGCGGGTGTTTCGCACTCTCTTTAGGTGAGTACGCCGGGCTACTTCCGCGCTTATGAGAAGTGTTGACTTCAACCTCGGCGAACGTGCTTGACCAACACCTTCTCCAGCAACTCCCACATCGCCGGATCGGTACTGAACGCCACATTGAAGCGCATCCAGCCGGTGGCCTTGGCATCGACCATGAACAACTGCCCGGGCCCGAGCATGATGCCTTTCTCCAGGGCATCATCCAGCAGCGCGGCGCTGTCGGGGATCGCCGGATGGCGGGTCCAGATGTACATCCCCTCATCCGATTCGATGAACAGCTCGAAACCCAGCCGGTGCAGGTGCCGGCCCACTTCCTGGTGCGCCTCGGCCAGGCGCTGGCGCAGGCGCTTGAGGTGCTTGCGCCAGCGACCGTCGATGATCGCGGCGTATACCACCCGTTCCATCACCTGCGAAGTGGTCAGGCCCGAGCGCATCTTCAGGTGCAGCAGTTGCTGGGTCAGTTCGGGGTTGGCCAGCAGGTAGCCGACCCGTACGTTGGGTGAAATGCTTTTCGAGTAGCTGCCCACGTACACCACCTGCTGCAAGTGGTCGAGGCTGGCCAGGCACGGCAGCGGGTCGGCGATCATGTCGGCGTAGAGGTTGTTTTCCACCAGGCGGAAACCATGCTGGCTGGCCAGTTGCAGCAAACGGTGCAGCTGCGCCAGCGGGGTGCGCGAGCAGGTCGGGCTGTGCAGGTGTGGCTGGGTGAAGAAGGCCGTTGGGCGGTGGTGGGCCAGCAGGCGCTCTAGCTGGTCGAGGTCGTAGCCGGCCGGAGTGCGAGGCACGCCCACCAGGGTGGCGCCCTGGGTGCGCAGGATGCTCATCAGGTTGGGGTAGCCGGGGTCGTCCACCAGCACTACGTCGCCGGGGCGTACCAGGGTGCGCACGGCCAGGTCCAGGGCCTGGCTGGCGCCGTGGGTGAGCATCAGCTGCGCCGGGTTGGCGACGATCGACAGTTCCTGCTGCAGGTTCTGCGCGGTCAGCGCACGCAGCTCCGGCAGGCCCAGGGGGTCGCCGTAGCCGGACAGCTCCAGCGGGCTGCCGGCCACCTGGCGCAGGCCGCGGCGCAGGCCCTCCTCGTACATCCAGTCGTTGGGCAGCCAGCCGCAACCCGGCTTGAATGGCAACTGGCGGATCTCGAAGATCTGCTGCAGGTACCACTCGGAATTGAAGGTGGGGCGGCTGGTGTCGACTTCGACGTTGTGCTTGTCCAGCAACTCGTTCGCCGCACGATTGACGAAGAACCCCGCATTGCCCTTGCTCACCAGCAACCCTTGGGCCACCAGGCGGTCATAGGCTTCGACCACGGTGAAGGTGCTCACCGAGTAGGTCGAGGCGAACGCCCGGATCGACGGGACCTTGGCCCCGGGCTTGAGGGTCTGGTCGTCGATCAGCGCGCGCAGCCCGTCGATGATCTGGTTGACCAGCGGGGTGGAGGAGTCCGGATGGAGCTGGAGCATTCGGGTGCCTGCAGGGGGTATCGCGGGTGTATTGCATCGGCGGCCTGTACAGTGCAGTGCGATTTTCATGCCGCTGTGCATGGCCCTATGTGTTCGACATTTTTACATTACGTGTCAGATATAGCCAACACAGCACGTACCAGCGCCATGAATAATCACAACATCGCTGCTTTGCCGTCGGGGTTTGCCCCGCACCTTCCTTTCGCCTGGCCGGACGCTTCTCGTCCGTCCCCAGCATGGTTCAGTTCGTCCAGAGGGTTGCCTCTGGCCGCGTAAGCAGGCCGCCACGGATGGCCTGCGTGTGCTCCGCACACCTCCCTGCCCGCAGTAGCACTGATGTACAGGTGAGACCGATAACCATCGGGGTTTCACAGTTTTTCCTTGGATAAAAAGAAGCACGGGGTAAATAACTGATGGACGCAACATCCACATCCACCACCGCGAAGGATGGGCACGAGAGCAAGCTCAGTGCCTCGCTCAAGTCGCGCCACCTGACGATGATGTCGATCGCCGGGGTGATCGGCGGCGCCTTGTTTGTCGGTTCCGGCAGCGTGATCCACAGCGCCGGCCCGGCCGCCGTGCTGGCCTATCTCGCCGGCGGCATCCTGGTGGTGCTGATCATGCGCATGCTCGGCGAAATGGCGACCTCCTCGCCGGACACCGGCTCGTTCTCCACCTACGCCGACCGCGCCATTGGCCGTTGGGCCGGTTTCACCATCGGCTGGCTGTACTGGTGGTACTGGGTGATCCTCATGGCCTGGGAGGCCTACGTGGCGGGCAAGATCCTGCACGGTTTCTTCCCCGACGTGAGCGTCAACGTGTTCGTGCTGGCCACGACGCTGCTGCTGATCACCGTCAACTTCTTCAACGTCAAGCACTACGGCGAGTTCGAGTTCTGGTTCGCGCTGATCAAGGTGGTGGCGATCGTCTGCTTCCTGGTGGTGTGCACCGCCGCGGTGATGAACATCTGGCAGTTCGGCGAAGTGCGCGGTATCACTCATTTGACTGCCGAAGGCTTCATGCCTAACGGCATCACCACGGTGATCGGGGCCTTGCTGGGGGTGATGTTTGCCTTCCTTGGCGCCGAGATCGTCACCATCGCGGCCTCCGAGGCGAAGGATCCGGCCACCCAGATCGTCAAGGCGACCAACTCGGTGGTGTGGCGGGTATGTCTGTTCTACGTCGGCTCGATCTTCCTGATCGTCTGCCTGGTACCGTGGAACGACCCGCAGTTGGGCGTTTCCGGCTATGGCGCCTACCGCCGTACCCTGGAGCTGCTGGGTGTGCCGTATGCCGAGCTGCTGATGAACTTCGTGGTGCTGACTTCGGTGAGCAGCTGCCTGATCTCCGGCCACTACACCGCCTCGCGCATGCTGTTCTCCCTGGCCCAGCGCGGCGACGCGCCGCGCCTGTTCAAGTACACCCGCACCGGTACCGGCGTGCCGGTGAATGCGATCATCGGCTCGTGCCTGGTGGCGGTGTTCTGCGCGCTGATCAACTTCAGCGACACCCTGCGGCCGAAGGACGTGCTGGAAACCCTGATGAACACCACCGGCATGATCGCCCTGCTGGTATACCTGGTGATCGCCTTCTCGCAGTTGCGCATGCGCCGCAAGCTGATCGCCGAGGGCAAGGAAGTGCGCCTGAAGATGTGGCTGTTCCCGTGGCTGACCTACCTGGTGATCCTGTTCATCGTGGCGGCCCTGGTGACCATGGCCTTCATGCCTGACTACCAGATCCTGGTGATTTCCACTGGCATCGCCGCGGCGATCGTGGTGGCGATGGGCGTGGTGCACCAGATCCGTACCGCCACGCGTCACTGATCGCGGCAGTGCCTCTGGCAACGGCCGGTCCCTTTTAAGGGATCGGCCGTTTTCATTTGTGGGCATCGCCTCCTTTGCCAGTCAGATCATCCTTACGTTGCTACATGCCGACATGGCTTATGCTGCACACAATTGCCCTACAAGGAGTCGCCCATGGCCTGGTCCGCCACCCAGTATTCGTTGTTCGAAGACGAACGCACCCGCGCCGTGCGCGATCTGCTGGCTGCCGTGCCGGCGCGTCCGGTGCGGCATGCCACAGACCTGGGCTGCGGCCCGGGCAACTCTACCGAGGTATTGCTGCAGCGCTGTCCGGATGCCCAGGTCCTCGCCCTGGACAGCGATCCGGACATGATCGGCAAGGCCCGGCAGCGGCCACGCCTGAGCATTCCGCGGGTGCGCTGCGAGATTGGCGAGATTGCCAGCTGGACGGCCCACGAGCCCCAGGACCTGATCCTTGCCAACGCGTCGCTGCAGTGGGTGCCGGATCATGCCAGCCTTTACCCGCATCTGGTGCGGCAATTGGGCGATGGCGCCAGCCTGGCCGTGCAGACCCCCGATAACCTCGACGAGCCGGCGCACCGCCGGTTGCGCGAGATCGCCAGCCAGGGGCCCTGGGCCGGGAAGTTCGCCGATTTCAGCCTGCCGCCGCGGCACAACGCCGGCTTCTACTACGACCTGCTCAGCCCGCTGTGTGCGCGGGTGGATGTGTGGCGCACCACCTATCACCACCCGCTGGAAGGTGGTGCCGAGGCGGTGGTGGAGTGGTTCAAGGGCTCGGCGCTGCGGCCTTACCTGGCGCGGCTGGATGAGCAGGAGCAGACGAGTTTCCTGCAGCTTTACCTGCAGGCCATGCAGCGTGACTATCCGCCGGCCAGCGATGGCAGGGTGTTGTTGCCGTTCCCGCGGTTATTCGTGGTGGCGACGCGCTAGGCGCCAGATCACGCAGGCGTAGACCCCCAGGTTGAGCAGCAGCACGACGGTGCCCAGCCACAGCTGGATCTGTGGGGTCAGGCCGGCGGGGTAGATCACTGGCCAGATGTAGTGTTCGACGAAACCGCCGTGGTAGCCGGCGTCGCCGGCGGCGGTGCGCAGGTGGTTTTCCCAGTCGGTCAGGGGGCACTCCAGGTGCAGGCCTTCCACGGCCAGGCCCCAGGCGAGGGCGGGGAGGTGGATCAGCAGGGCGCGGCGGCGCCAGAGCACCAGCAGGCCGCCGAACAGGACCAGCAGGATGAACGAGAGGTGGAACAGGACCAGGGTGTCGGCGGCCAGGCGGTAGAACATGGTGGGTGGGGCCTTGCTGTTGGAGTCGGGTTAGTTTGTCATGGTTTTTTGATTCTGGGTTTCTGGGTTTCTGGGTTTCTGGGTTTTTGAGGCTGGGCGGTAGTTGTTTTGATAGTTGTATGCGCATTCATTTGCGATGTC